>JAZTXO010000001.1:0-25874 GCA_045636445.1 Eubacteriales bacterium
CAATCGTTTTCGAAACCGCAGGTGTATCCGCAAAGGATATTGCAGACGTGTGGTACTACACCGTTGAATCCGCAGGCGCGGTTTCGGCAGTTGCTACCTATTCTGTACGCGAATATGCATTTGAGCGTCTTTACGGCGACAACAAGATTGCCGCAGAGGACGATTACGGAGTAAAGCAGAAGAACTTCTATCTCTCCATTCTTCGCGTTGGATCTAATGCGCAGAATCTTCTCGTAAATGCTCCTCTTGAAGCAGAGGGCAAGACTCCCGAAAGACTTGCAAACGAATACTATTACGCTTCCGTTTTCAGCGGAAATATGGCGGGTGTTACACAAAAGTTCGTTGAAATAGGCGATACTCTCACTCTTACCGCTGACGCAGGAGTTCCCGCATGGCAGGTTACCACTTATGCGAAAGACGGCTCGGTAGCAAGCGTAAAATCCATACCTCTCGGTGATACTGTTACCGTTTCGGCTAATACCGTTATTATCCCCGATCCTACCTTCGGTACGACAGCAGGTAAGTACTTCGAACACATAGGCGATTCCGCTTACGCATTCGAGGGCGGAAGTCCTTGGGGAGCTACCTCTCTTGCAACCTACTTTAAACTTACCGGCTCCGACAGTGTAACCAACACGAAATACGGATACAGAATCTACACGGATATGGAAGGTCACGGCAAGGTTCTCGGTATGGGTAAGGAAGCTGACGACGGATGCCAGCCCACTATATATATGCCGGTTGTTGATAAGGCGAACGGTAAAGGTAACGTGCTTGTCTTCGAGGCTGATATTCAGCTTAAAAAGGGCGACATGACCTTCTACGAGAGCGAAATCAGCAACAACTTAGCAATCTCCAACTGTATCTACTTCACCTGGCAGGCGGCGACCTATGATACTCTTCATAGTGTTCAGGTTGCAGAGGGGGATAGACTTCACGATGACGCATTCTATATGGTGGATACCGATCCTACTACTCTTACCGACCTTAAGGGCGGCGACGGATTGAAGCACTTAAAATCCTCTTCCAACGACATTGCTATGGAAATTGGCAAGTGGTACAAGGTCACCTTCGAGTATTACTATGATTGCCAGAAGGCTATCGTTTATCTTGACGGCGAGGTGCTTGCAACTTACAATCTTGGAACAGGCGCAAACTTGGAGCTTCTTGGACAGATTAACTCTGTTGGTATTGCATCTATGTGGCGTCTCACAAACAGTGAGCTTGTCCTTGACAACGTATTCTCCGGCAAGATTGTAAAGACCTATCCCGCACAGTAATTAAAGGAAAATTACCGAAAGGAAAATGATGATGAAAAGAAATGCTAAAATATTAACATTTGCTCTTGCACTTGTAATGCTTCTTTGCCTTTCGACAGGCTTCGTATCAAGTGCCGAGACCGCAGCTCCCGAGGTAGTTGCGAAAAACGTTAAGGTAGACGGTAATTTCTGCCTTATGTTCGCAGTTGATCCCGATACAGTAGCGGGCGATGACGTAACTCTTAAGGTTTACGCACAAGCTCCCGCAGAGGGCATCTCCCCCATTCAGACCTTGACCAAGGCAAAGACCGCTACAACTCTTATTTGCCTTGATAACGACAGTAAGATTGACGATCCTGCAATCGTATTTGAGACCGCAGGTGTATCCGCAAAGGATATTGCAGACGTGTGGTACTACACCGTTGAATCCGCAGGCGCGGTTTCGGCAGTTGCTACTTATTCTGTACGTGAATATGCATTTGAGCGTCTTTACGGCGACAACAAGATTGCCGCAGAGGATGATTACGGCATTCGTCAGCGTGAGTTCTACCTCTCCATTCTTGAGGTTGGCTCAACCGCTCAGGATCTTCTTGTAAATACCAAGCTTGAAGCGGCAGGCGAGACTCTCGAAAGACTTGCGAACGAGTATTCCTACGCTGCAATCTTTAGCGGCTCATTCGGCGACACAACACAGAAGTTCGTTGAAATAGGCGACACTCTCACTCTTACCGCTGACGCAGGAGTTCCCGCATGGCAGGTTATAACCTACGGCAAGACCGGCACGGTTCTTTCCAAGCAGTCTGTACTTCTTGGAACAACTATATCGGTTGAAGGTAACACCGTTATCATTCCCGATCCCGATTTCGGAACTACCGCCGGTAAGTACTTTGCACAGATCGGTGAGGAAAAGTACAACTTCAACAGCCTTACAAGTATGACAAACGGCGACTACGGCGTTACATCCTTCAGATTGGGTAGCAAGAACGATATGAACACGCGTAATGATTACGTTCGCGCGGCAGTTGATACCTTTGACGGCTACGGCAAAACCATTGGTATTGAAAAGGCAGACCATTCAAACGTTGGTTCTATCATTCATATTCCCGTTACCGATTATGCAAACGGCAAGGGCAACGTTGTCGTATTTGAGGCAGACTTCTATATTGAAAAGGGCGAATACGAGTATAACGATACCGAAATTTCCAAAGGATACCAGGCTAACGCCATTTACTTCCAGTGGAGTGATCAGAACTATCTGGATATGAAGGGTAAAACCTGGGACGGCGGTGCAGCTGTCGGACAGCGTCTCTTTGCGACCGAGTTCGATATTATAGACAGCGACAAGACTCTTGAAACTAAGATCGCAGGCTCCAGCGGTACTTACAATGCCTTTACCGAGGTTACATCCAATAAGGTCGGCGGTGATTGCTTCAAGCATCCCAAGTCCTCAAACGCAAAGGATCTTGATATGGGCAAGTGGTACAAGATCACCTTCGAGTTCTACTTTGATGCAGGTATTGCAGCCTTCTATCTTGACGGCGAGCTTGTTGCAACCTGGACAATAACCGCAAGTGATACTATGGTTGCAACTGCAAACACCGTATGCGTTACCGCAATGTGGCGTTTCCGTAACTGTAAGTTCCACCTTGATAACGTATTCTCCGGTAAGATAATAAAGGCAAGTCCTTTTAATTAAAGCTCTGAATTTAGCGCGGGGCGTTTAAACCCGCCCCGCCTATTCTAAACAACGAAATCCCGAAAGGCAAATGAAGAATGACTAAAGCGCAAATTTTAGGAAGGTGGAAAAGGCTCGAAATGGAGCTTGCTGCACGAGGTGTTGAGGCGAATAAAATAATTCTCGCCTTAAAGGATCTGTACTCGGTGTATGACAAAGCGTTGCTTAAATGGCTCGGCGCTCTTTTCGACTCGGATATAGGTGGATTTTACTACTCTAATTCCGCAGCTGAGGGCGAGGAGTTTTTCCCGGATATAGAGTCCACCGGACAGGCGATAGGAATACTTGAAAAAACGGGTATTATCAGCTCGTACAAGGATATCCCGGAAACAGTACGCTCCGGAATAGCCTGCTTCATTTGCTCCTGCGAAGATTCCGAAAGCGGTTATTTCTATAATCCCCAGTGGTCGAGAGAAGAAACCGACAAAAAAATATCCCGACGCAGCCGCGATTCCCGTTGGGCGGTGGATATTGCCGAAATGTGCAATTTTGAAGTTCCGTATCCTACCGTATTCTTAAAGATAGAGAACGGCTCTCGTGAGAATTTGCCCGATTATTTAAGGACAAAGGAAGGATTTTTAGACTTTCTTTCCTCCCTCGATATAAAGGGCGATCTTTACAGGAGTATTCATACGGTCGTTTCACAGTATGACCAGATTATCAAGCTTGGTTATACCGATATTACAATCGATTTTATTGAAGGACTTCGAAATCGAGAAACTCATTTCTTCGGTGACGAAAACACCGATAAAACAGTTGTAATAAAAAACCTTCGCGCAGTTGTCAGCTTCTATTATTGCGCCGGACGAATAATGCCCTATTGCGAAGAGGCTGCCAATCTTGCCGCAGAGTGTATTGCCGCGCCGGAGTATAAAGATATGTCGTATATGTCAGCGTGTTGGGATACATTTGCCAAGGCTGTTTGTATGTTTTCGGAGTTCGGTGATGCCGAGGAAAAGGCAAAATCGGAAGAAATTCTCAAAAGATATATCGACCATCTTCCCGAATATATCGGCATTACGGCAGAGAAGCTTAGCCGCTTTAAAAAGGACGACGGCTCTTTTTCCTATAACGAATACGGCAGCTCCCTGACAAGCCAGGGAATGATCGTGGCAAAAGGCGGCAACGAAGGCGACGTAAACGGCACTATCTTGGCGGTAGGCATACCGAACAGCATTGTAAGTCTGCTTTCGCTAAAGGAAGATAAGGTTCCCATTTACGATTTTGACGACTTTGAGCTGTTTTTAAAGAGCATAAAATAAAAATGAGAAAAGAGGTGCGAAATGCACCTCTTTTCCTTTTTTGTGGACCCGACCCATAACTCTCCATTATCACGGAAAATGCTATATTGTTAGAGTCGATAAAATCATCTTAGCTTCGATATCACCATACTCGATAAGATCGGCTCCTACGGCACACTTTATGGCTTTAATGGTAGGCTCTATGTAGCAGACGGAAGGGTGATCCATTGGATCAATCTTGAGCACTCTAATCTTTTTCTTTTTCATTTCTACCTCTCCTTAGTCCATTGAATCACCCTTGTCCTTGCTCTGTGAAAGCAAATATGTGGTTTTCGAGGTAACATCTTGGTTTTATAGGTTTGTTTGCTCTAAAATTTACAGCCGAAATATTATTTGCTTACATCTTGGTGTAACCCGATTTTTCCTCTACAAATTGGTTATTTACAAACGCTTTATTCGGTGTTATAATTAAAAAAACGGCGGAGGTGTTTTATGATAAATATATCCAACAGACGAGAGTGCTTTTTTGATAATTTTTTGATTGACGAAGCCAAAACCACGGCTGAAAAAAGACTGCATAAGCCTGTAAGACGAGGTGAAATCCTCACTCTCGACCGCCCTTGGGAGGGTGTTTACAACACCTTTTTTGTTCCGATTTTCGTTAAGGACAAATGGATGCTGTACTACACTTCCACCATTTCGCCAAACGAAAAATACGTTTGCTACGCAGAGAGCGCCGACGGTCAAAACTGGGTAAGACCGAACCTCGGAATCGTTGATTACAACGGCTCAAAAGACAATAATATAATATTCAACCTCGATATGTTGAAGGAATTTGGATTTACGGGCTTCGACAATTTCTCGGTGTTCTACGACGAGAATCCGAAATGTCTTCCCGATGAAAAATATAAAATGGTGGCTTGGTGGCAGGGACACGCAGCGCTTGTCGCACTTTTCAGCGCTGACGGAATCCACTTCACAAAGTCAAGGCTCATTACCGATGACGGCGAGTTTGATTCGCAGAACAGAGCCTTCTGGAGTGAAAGCCACGGCAAGTATTTCTGCTATTACAGAGGCGAACACGAGCCCGAGGGATCGATCTCTCTTATGGATAAATCCTATACCGACAAAACAGCGAACGCTCTTTTTGACCCCGAGAAATTTCTTCTTCGCGAGCCGGGAGAGGGTACATTCTCATTTATGCGTGATGTTCGCGTTATCGAGTCGGAGGACTTTGTCAATTGGTCAAAACAGAAGAGAATAAATACCACTGGAGCTGATTTTCAGCTTTATAATAACGTCGTTTTCCCATATCCCAGAGCCCCTCACCTATTCGTCGGTTTTCCTTTACGCTACACCGAACGCAAGGGATGGACAAAGAATTACGATGAGCTTTGCGGAAGAGAAAACCGCCTTGAACGCATAAAAAAGATGTCAAGGCTCGGTCTTGCCATAAGCGACGGACTGTTTATGTGCAGCCGTGACGGCTACAATTTTGAAAAATACGATGAAGCAATCCTGCCTCCCCCTGCCGAAAACCCCGAAGCCTTTGTCTACGGTGACGGAACTGCCTGCCCGGCACTTATCGAAGTTCCGTCGGATATTCCGGGAGCAGAAAACGAGTATATGCTTCTTATACGTGAAAACTTCCGCACGAAAACGGGATATAACAAGCTTGTTAAATACACGATACGCCTTGACGGATTTGTTTCCCGTCACGCAGGCGGAGAAGAAAAGGAAGCCGTTACGAAAGAGTTTATCTACGACGGCTCGGAGCTTTATGCCAACATTCAAACCTCGGCGCGAGGCTACGCCTACTTCACCTTGAAATCGGGTGATGAAGAATATACTTCGGTGGAAATGTTCGGCAACTCCTCGGACAAGCGCATTCGCTTTGACGATGACGAAGCCGTGAAAAAACTTTGCGGAAAGCCCGTAACCCTTAAAATTCGTATGTACGACTGCGACATTTACTCAATAAAATTTCAGTGATTTTTATATACAAAAACGAGAAAGAGCTGCTCAAAAACCGAAAGGTTCAAGACGGCTCTTTTTTGTTTTGTTATCCCCTGTGAAAATTGCTCTTTTCGATGTGAAAAAATGATGTAAAAAACAAAATTCTACGAATTGATTAGCATTGTTCAAATTCCACAAACTGGTTGTTGATTTTTATAAATTTTTATAATATAATTAAATAATAATAGAAAACAAAAATGGGATAATGTCCGTTTATGAGAAAGGGTAAATCCATGCAACCGAAAGATTTGGGTTTGAAAATAAAAAACCTCAGAATAACAAAAAAACTTACTCAAGAGGAGTTTGCCGACTTATTGATTATTGCTCCGCAGACGGTCTCTAAATGGGAGAGAGGTGTCTCCTATCCGAACATTTTTTACCTTCAAAAAATGTGCAAGTTGCTAGGCGTAAGCATTCTTGATTTTCTTGAAGATGAGAGTGAGGGAGACAACGAGGATTACTACATAGCCATTGACGGCGGCGGAACAAAAACCGAATTTGTTCTTTTCAAGGCTGACGGTACGGTGGTTGCGACCGCTATGTACGGAACGACGAATCCTAATTCTGCCGGACTGGAAAACTCTTGTGCAATTTTGAAGGAAGGATTAGATAATCTCCTTGCTTTCAGAAAGACTCCCAAACGCATTTTTGCGGGAATTGCCGGTGCGATGGTCGGTAACAACAAGGAGCTGATACGCTCGTTTTTGAAAAAGACTTATCCGTCGTATAAAATTACCGTTGATTCGGACATAAAAAACATTATCGGCTTGGTCAGAGAAAATGAAAAATGCATAGCCGCGATAATAGGTACCGGCTCTGTCGTTTACGGCTGTGACGGCGGAACGTTTAAGCGTGTAGGCGGTTGGGGATACCTTATGGACGATGCAGGCTCGGGTTACGATATTGGACGAGAGGTGCTTCTTGCGGCTTATTCTTATGCCGACGGTTTAACACCTATTTCCGAGGTGGTACGACTTGCCGAAATAAAGCTTGGCGGTCACGTTACCGAAAATTCGGATAAGATTTACGGCTTGGGAAAATCCTTTATCGCTTCATTTTGTCCAATAGCCTTTGAGGCTATGGCGGTAGGTGACAAGCTTGCAGAGGGGATAATCACTAAAAGTGCCGGCCGTTTTGCCGCACTTATAAATCATACCTACCGACTTGGCGAATACGGAAACCGTGTGATAATTTCGGGCGGACTTGCTATGCACGGTATGGAGATGATGAAGATAATAGAAAGTTTGCTTGACCCCGGGATTACCGTAGAATTTCCGGAGCTACCTCCCATATTTGGAGCTATGCGAACGTGTGTCGAGCTTGACCGAAGCGGACTTCAGTTTGAAGCATTTGAAGAAAACTTCAAAAAAAGCTATCACACAGAAAAATAATTTTCATAGGAGAACCTGTCATCATGATGGAAACAGAAAAGAGAAATCCAAAAACCAAAAATATAGATAAAGCAACAACTGCCGAGATAGTTGCTATGATAAACGAAGCAAACCTTGAGTCGGTTAAGGCGGTAGAAGCAGCATCTGCCGAAATTGCCGCGGCAATCGACCTTGTTACCGAGGCTCTCGAGCAGGGTGGCAGACTCGTTTATATGGGCGCAGGTACGTCGGGCAGACTCGCAACCGCAGACGCGGCAGAATGTCCCCCTACGTACGGAGTTGACTACAATACAGTTATCGCAGTTATTGCAGGCGGTGAAAAAACACTTGTCAGAGCTGCCGAAAATCAAGAGGACTCTGGCGAATCGGGTGTTGCAGACCTTAAATCAAGAGACCTTACCGGACTTGACGTTGTAATGGGCGTTTCGGCATCGGGAAGTGCAGAGTACGTAGCCCGTGGTCTTGAATACGCAAGAAGTCTCGGCTGTAAAACTATCGGACTTGCTTCTAACCCCGACTCAAAAATGAAGCCTTATACCGACGTGTATATCTACACACCTACCGGAGCCGAGGTTATAACCGGCTCAACCAGAATGAAAGCCGGAAATGCTCAAAAAATGGTTATGAATATGATTTCCACCGCGGCTATGGTAAAGACCGGCAAGGTTTACGAAAATATGATGATAAACCTGAAGCCCACAAACAAAAAGCTTCGTGAGAGAATGATAGGAATTACAATGGAAATAACCGCTCTTTCTCACGACGATGCCGAAAAGCTTCTTGAAGAAAACGAATTTTCTATTCCTAAAGCGGTTGAAAGCTTCAAGAATAATTAAGGAGACTGAAAATGGTAGAGTTAAGAAAGCTAAACAAAGACGACTATGATGAGCTTTTTGAGGTTTTGACAAAGACCTTTGAAAATAAATACAAGCGCCCCGTATACTTTGATAAAGAACAGCCAAAGATGTGGGTGCGTGACGACGAGCATATGGAAAGGCACACCGGAGTTTTTGAGGACGGAAAGCTTGTAAGCGTTGTTGGCGTTTATCCTCTTCCTCTCGTTATCGAAGGAGAGAAGTTTATGCTCTACACCACGGGAAACGTGGCAACTCTTCCCGCTTATGAGGGAAAGGGATATTTTACCAAGCTTTTCGATATGGCGATGCAGGAGATAGCCAACCTTCACGCTGACGGAGCAAGACTTGGCGGAGCAAGACAGCGTTACGGCAGATACGGATTTGAGGGCGGCGGCTCGCTCTTCAAATTTGCAGTTGCGGTTGAAAACGTAAGAGCCACAAAACCCGATATGGATAATATCAGCCTTGTTAAAATCGAGAGAGACAATATTGAATCTATCCGCTGCTGTCACGAAATGATGACCAAAAAGGAAATATACGTAGACAGAAGCACCGAAGATAATTACAGAGATATGTATCTCGGCTTGATTACAAAGTCAAACACGCCATATCTTGTAAAACGTGGAGATAAGCTTATCGGCTACTTCTGTATCAATGAAAAAATGAACGAGGTTTCGGAGTTTTACACCGAAACGGCAAAAGACCTTTACGATGCGGTTTGCTATCTTCAGGCAAACTACGGCAACCGTGAGGTGTTTATTACAATTCCTCCACACCTTACCGAGGAATTACGCCTGTTTTCGAACATGGCCGACAGAGTCGAGCTTCACACTCCCTCGAGATTTAAGTTCTTGAATTACGAAGGAATAGCAGGTGCTCTTCTCAGACTTAAGGCGAAAAAGTCAGTTTTGTCAACATTTGATTACAAAATACATATCAAGGACTACGGAACGATAAGACTCTATAATAACGAAAACGGAGCAGGATGCGAAAAGGTAGACGACAACGGCAACGTCAGTCTTACCGGCTCTGAGGCTATAAGGCTTCTTTATTCCTACACTCCGACAGAGCTTATCGCAGATATTCCCGCCGAGCTTAAATCCGCCCTGCCCTTACCCTTATCCTGGGCTACGCTGGATTACGTATAAATAAAAAAGAATTCAGAAAGGGGAATTCTATGAACAAAAGAATATTAGCTTTACTTCTTTTAGTACTATCGTTATCGCTTGTTCTTTTCAGCTGCAAGTCATCGAAAGACGGTTCTGACAATTCGGACGGTTCCAACACCGACGGAAACACTAACAACGGTAACGATACACCTGCAGAAGAAAATCCGGATGCAATATTCGCACCTGCTACACCTCTTAATATCATTATGGGCAGCGGTGTGAGCTATGATCTGATTTACGATCTGCAGACGGCAATTTTCGAAGAAACCGACGTTGTTCCTAATCTTTCAAACAAGGTTTTGGAGGATTTCACCGAGCATACCATCTATATCGGCAGAATGGAAAGCGAGCTTTCAAAGAAGGCATACTCGCTTCTTGAAGCTGCCGTTGAGAACGCAGAGCTTGACGCAGGCGGAAGCACCGCATTTGTAGGATACGTCTTTTACGTAAAGGGTAACTCTATAGCAATTGCGTTTTCCGAGGATATGTACAATTCCACAGTAGACGTAGCGCTTAAAGCCTTTATTAACGAGTACGTAATTGGAAATGACACCCTCCTTCTTCCGAACGGAGCTGCGAAAAAGGAGACCTACGATTACATAGCCTTCCTTGAAGAGGTTGATAAAAAGTATTACGAAAAAGCCTGGGCAGAGCTTCTCAAAGAAACCGGCAACCCCGAGCTTGTAACCGCGCTTGAGCATCTTTCCGCATTGTACGGAGACGGTGCTATATCCTGGCTTGCCAACCTTTACGATGAGGAAATCGGCGCATTCTATTACTCCAACTCCGGACGTAACAACGTAGGCTTCCTGCCCGATGCGGACTCTACCTATCAGGCACTCGTTCTCATAGGCCATATGGGAATGCAGTCGGATTTCGGTTACGGAACAGGCAGCTATCCCGCAGGCTTTATGCAAAGGATAGGTACGTTTGCAAAGAAGCTCCAGGACCCCAACGGCTTCTTCTATCATCCCCAGTGGACAAAGGAGCTTGTTGACTCCAAGCTTTCGAGAAGATCTCGTGACCTTATCCGAGCGCAGTCGCTCATAAGCTGGGCGGGAATGAAGCCTACTTACAACACACCCGACGGTGCGAAGGGCGACGGTCTTGTATGGGACGAAAGCACCCAAAGCTTTGTTCCCTCCGAGAATCTGACCACTCCTTTAAGCGGAAGCGTAGCGGCCGCTGTATCGAGAGTGATTCCGGCATCCGAAACAGCAATTCCCGAGCATTTCAAAACCGAGGAAGCACTGAGAGCATATCTTCAGGACTTCATCGATGCCGGCAAGAACTTCTATACCGTAAATAACGAGCTTGCAAACCAGACCTCGCAGATGATTTACCGAGATCAGCAGCTCACTGAGGCAGGTCAAAGCTGGAGAGTTTCCACAATAGTTATAGAATTCTTAAACAAGCACCAGAATCCCGAAAACGGCGCTTGGAGCAGTATTACAAACTACAACGCGGTAGACGGTCTTTTCAAGGCGGCTCACGTTTACACCGCCCTTAATTACCCGATTCCCAACGCTATGGCGGCGGCAACCACCGCGCTTAACGCTATTACCTCAGAACAAGCAACCACCCATATCTGTAACATTTACAACTGCTGGTGTACTTTGCAGATGGTAATAGAAAATATGAAAAAATTCGGCGCTCCCGATGACGCGAAGCAGGTTGTCGAAAACGTTCGCGCTATTGCCGCACCCAGCATTGAAGCAACCCTTGTGAAATATCTTGAATTCCGTAAGAACGACGATTCATTCTCTTACTACAAGGACCGTTGCTCAGCAGAGTCCCAGGGTATGCAGCTTGCGATTGAGTGCAACGAGGGCGATATGAACGCAACTTCCCTTTGCCACTCGGTATGGCCTACCGTTTTTGACGTTCTCGGCTACGCGAGCTACGAAATTCCTATTCACGGAAGCGCAGATTTTGCAAGATTTATCAGCACTATTGACGGTATCGGCGGAGTTATCAAAAATCCTCCTCCCGCCCCCGAGGTAATCACCTTTGACGGTGACCTTGTAGGAAGCACCTCCGACGAGGTTACTTACAAATTCCTTTCCGAAGGCTCTTACTCCAGACTTATCAAGGACACGAGAGAAGGTCGTGACGGCAACGTTCTTGAATTCGTTTCCAATCCCGGCGGCGGTGATACCCTCTTCGTTGCGGTTGATAAATTCTCGCTCGGAACCTGCTTTATCTTTGAGGGTGAGTTCTGCGTGGCAGACGCCAAGAAGGACTACGTAATGCAGATAAACCTCGGTCCGTCGGGCTATATGCTGAATATAAAGCTTATTGACGCCTACGACGAAAAGGGAGAGCCTTACAAGAAGGTGCAGATTCTCGAATCCTCGTCTCAAGGCTCGCCGAGAATAGAGCGTGACCTTGGTATCTCGTCAAGACTTGGCGAGTGGTTCAAGATAAGATTTGAATACTACGTAGGCTCTCACGATTCCGTGCGTATAAAGGTATTCTTTAACGACACTCTTGCCGCAGTTACAGATAACTACTACGACCACAAGGGCGAAAAGATAACCACAGGCGTAGGCTCGCCCAACAGATATTATTCCTACACTCAAATAAACGTAATGTCAAATCAGATGGCAACGATCCTTATGGATAATCTCTTCGCCGCAAAGACTGATGACAGATACGTACCCGCCCACGATCTTAACAACCAGCCCCTTATCAACTGCGACCCTCCGAACAGAGACGAGGTGATATACGACTTCGAGGATCTTGAAGCAGGAAAGAATTACCCCTCCGACTTCACCGTTACCGAAAATTCCGGCTCGGTGGAAGTTGTGGAAGCGGGCGGCGCAAAGAAGCTTAACATTAAGGCTCTTGGTGAAAAGACCGGCCCCACCTTCTACCTGCCCGCGGTTACCAGAACTCCCAAAACCAACTGCGCCGTTGCTGAAATGGACGTTGTTGCAAATTCGGGTGACGTTGGCTCTGCTCTTAACGTAAGATTCAGAGCGAACAACAAAATTTCCGGCGACACCGGCGCACTCACCGCCTTCAATCTCGAAATAGTCGAAATAAACGGTGAAAAGTACCTGGCAGTAACCGAAGCTCCCAACGGAGCAACCGTTAACCAAATAGAAAACGGCTACGTTAAGCTTGGCGAGAGCTTCAAGCTCCGACTTGAGCACTACGAGGACGCTCACGTAACTCTCATTTACATAAACGGAAACCTTGTAGCTTCCTCCGATAAGCTTACCACAGGCGGCGGAAGCCGCAGCTTTGAAAGACTGGAAATTTCCACTCTTACCGAAAGCATAATAGACGTCTCTATCGACAACCTCAAGGCAGAAAGGATAGTTAAGTCCTTCACCGAGGCAACAAAGCCCAGCGTAGACGAAAAGGTTTACGATTTTGAAAGCGGCGTATCCTCTGACCTTGTAACAAATGCCGGCGTGACAACCGTTACCGACGGCAAAGCTCTCTTATTAAACAACGGAAAGAATGTTACAATTCCTCTTAACATAAGAGCTGTTGTAACAAACTTCTACAGATTTAATACAAAAACCGTCTTCAGCGGTATAAACGAGTCGGCATACAGACTGGCGCTCGTTACCGAAACAGGCGCTTACGTACTTGCCTTTGAGCTTGTACACGTAAGCGGTGAAGTATTTATCTATGAGTTTACCGAAAACGGCAGAGCTTCAAGACCTATCGCAAGCTTTACCCCTGTACTCGGCGCAGAACTTACACTGGAATACTTCCCCGGCAACAGCGCTTGCCAGATAACCTACGGTAAAAACTGCGTAGCTGTTACCAGCGTTAATTACAGCAACGAAGCAGGCAGCTTTGAGATTGCAAAGCTTAATATAGCAGCCGTTGGTCAAGGCTCGATTACCCTTGACGACTGCGTATTCGAAAGCTACAACACCCTCTTTGTTGACAAGACTCCTCTTGGTGATAACGACGAGGACGGAGCTGAAAAGATAACCTTTGAATCAAGCTCGACAGGTAACATTCCCTCTGCTGTAACTAATAAGCTGGTATCTCTCGGTGCGGCTGTAAGGATAGAGGAGTTTATCGACAAGCGTAATGCGGCTACAAAGGCCTTGGTATTTGATTCAACTGCGGATGCCGGAGGCGACGAGGTAACCTTCAAGATAACCGACTCCGCAGAGGGCGAGTGGAACGCTCTCGTCTTTGAAGCAGACCTTGCCTTCAGAGCAGAAAACCTTAACAGACTCTCCTATCAGATATTCTTCGAAGCTCCGACCGACGCGGAGAATACAAGACAGTATCTGACCTCCATAACCCACGGCGGCGGAAAACTGAAGCTTAAGGACTACTCCTACGGCTCGTCTACCGTTACTACCGAAATAGACGGTCAGACCTACAAGATAACCAGAAACGACGGTCCTCTTGTAACCCTTAACGAGCCGAGCAGCGCAACCGAATGGTTCACGCTTCGTATTGAGATATTCAAGGGCGCGAGAAACGAGATGAGAATTCTCACCTATATTAACGACTCCCTCGTTTACGTTACCAACAACTTCTACCGCTCGCATATTTCCGATGAACCTAACCCTCTTGAAAAGGTAACACAGGTGAGATTCCTTGCTCTTACCGACTGTGAGGCAACCATCCTTATGGATAACGTCAGCCTGACACAGACCACAAAGGAAATTCCGGCTGACCCCGCGTCGGGCGCAACCGTAAAGCTCCACCCCACAACAAACAAGCCCTCTCTCGTAATTCCCGAGGTACCGGACGATACCGATATCCCCGAAATCATTGATTACGAAAACGATAGGATCTACACCAACACCAAGGTAGAGGATAGGAACGGCACGGAGCAGCCCACCCTTGAAATCAAGGACGGAAAGCTTTACTTCATAAGCGACGGCGGTGACTATATCTACATTACGCCTACGGTAAAGAAGGGAAGCTACAATCACGCATCCTTTGAGGCGGATATGACCTTTACCTTCAACACCACGAAAACCACAGGAAATCAGGCGTTCTACACCTTCTCGGTTTCCGACGAAAGCAAGAAGACATCCTTCCGCTTCAACATCGAGTATAACCTTGCAACAGGCGAAATAAAATTCGTCGCGTTCAATACCGGTAGGACCTATGCATCGGCGGTTATGAAGAAGGTTATAGGAACACCCGGTGTTCCCACCCAGGAATCGATAACCCTTAACTACCGCGTAGAATATTACTTCATCGGTAGCGATGCGGTAATCCTCAACTACTTTGATAACGAGCTTGTATATGCCGTAAACTCCCGTGAAAATCAGTCCTACGTGACAAATAACGGCGTTGCGGTTGACTACAACCTCTACTTCAACTATTCGGCAACAACTGCCACATCTCCTCTCGGCACTGTCGGAAGAATTGAGATAAACTCTCACTCCGGCACAAATACCGCTATGTCTCTAGACAACCTGCGCTTCGTTCAGGACAACAAGACTCTTGACGAAAGCCTTGTAGCTCCGAAGCCCGGTTCTATTCCGTGCGATCACGCAGACAAGAATCCTGTTGACTCAAAATGTGACATTTGCGGTGAAGAATATTATGATCCCGCAACTTGCGTTCACAAGGACGCTGACGGAAATGGCGAGTGCGACAAGTGCATGATCGGATACTACGACCCTGCAACCTGTCCTCACGTTGACGCTGATATCGACAGAGTCTGCGACAATTGTGAAACCACCTACTATGATCCTTTGACCTGTGAGCACACAGACGGAAATCTTGACGCTGTATGCGACAATTGCGGCAGCACCTACTACACCGAGGCAACCTGCCCCGGCCACAAGGATGCAGACGGCAACACGGTTTGCGACACCTGCGGATGCAGATACGCCGACCCTCTGACCTGCCGCCACAAGGACGCAGACGGAGATACAATTTGCGACAAGTGTGAGATAACCTATCACGACCCTGCAACCTGTTCTCATTCTGACGAGGACGAGGACGAGATTTGTGACAAGTGTAAGCTAAGCCTCGGACAGTCTCCCTCACTTGGCGGAGAAGGCTCGGATAACGACGGTTGGCTTAAAGACGAGGAATAAACAAAATGACAAAAGGGGCGGTAACCTCGCCCCAAGAGGTAAATAGTTATGTACAATATCAATTCTCCCGAATGGAAAAAACTTGAAGAAGAAATAGACAGACGCGGCGGTGAGGGCAAAGAGGTTGTAAAGGCGCTTCACGAGCATTTTGCAATCTACGACGAGGGACTTCTCACCTGGCTCGGTACTCTATACGATCCGAAAATAGGCGGATTTTACTACTCAAAGTCGGGAAGATTTACCGACGATCCTAAATTCTTACCCGATATTGAATCTACAAACCAGGCAACAAACATCCTCGGTCAAGCGGGACTTATCGATTCCTTTGCCGACCTGCCTAAAGAGATGTGCGACAAGATGGCAGAATTCGTTTGCTCGCTTCAAAGTGACGAGGACGGATTTATCTACCATCCTCAGTGGGGCAAGGAAATAAGCACAAACCGCAGAGGCAGAGATATGATGTGGGCGTGCCATATGGCAAATAAGCTCGGCATAAAGCTCCCCTACAAAACAGCAAATCAGCGACTTGCCGAGGCTGTTGCGAACTCAAAGTCTGCGGAAGAAAAGAAAAACGCTCTTGCAAGCCTTCCTGATTACTTAAAGAGCGAGGAAGCCTTCCTCGAGTACCTCGAAACGTTTAATTGGACAAACGGCGGATACGTATCGGGCAACAACCTTGCGGCGCAGATTGACCAGATAGTGGCGGCAGGACTTGCCGACTGTGCCTGCGAATTTTTAAGTAGCGTACAGAACAAAGAAACAGGCCTTTGGGGTGACTCGGTCTGCTTCGGCTCGGTAAACGGCGTGTTTAAGATAAGCTACGTTTACAACGGAGCAAAAAAACTTATGCCCTATGCGGGCAAGGCGGCAATTGCCGCTATGGAGTGTATCACAAGATTTGAGGAAGAGACGGTACACGTTTGCTCTCTCTATAACACCTGGTACACGGTAATAAACCTTATTGGAAATATGCGTCGCTACGGTGACGAGGCGGTACAAAAAGAGGCAGACGATATTGTAAAGCAGCTTCTTCTCCGCGCCCCCGAGGCAATAAGAGCTTCAACAAAGAAGATTTCCGAGTTCAAGAAGCCCGACGGCTCATTCTCTTACTACAAGCACAATACCGCTTGCATGTCCCAGGGCGCTCTCGTTGCAGTACCTAAGCCCGAGGGTGGGCAGCCCGACGAGGGCGACGTAAACGCGACCGTTATTGCATCAACAAGCCTTACGAGCCACATCTTCGCAGCTCTTGAGCTCCGTGACTTTGCAATTAAGCTCTATACCAAGGATGACCTCAAAATCTTCCTTGACGCTATTGAAAAATAAGCCTTCCCATCAAGGTGAAGCCTAAAAAAGTTAGCAAAACCCATTATATAAAAAGCCGCCGTCTTAGTGAAAGGGATGAGCGGCGGCAGTCCCAAAAAAACTAAAGAAAGGTAAGGTCTTATGGAAAAAGAAAAGCTAAAACTACTTTACAACGGTGCAGAGCTTGAAATCCTCAGATTCGAGACCTGCGACATTGTGACCACATCCGGCGGTACAGAAGCCGGCGGCTGGGGCGGCGACAAACAAGGATGGACCTAATGCTCAAAGACGACTTTGATCAAATTCGAAATTCTAAATTAGAAATTCGAAATAAAAAACAAACCAAAATATTTTTGAAAGGGAAAAAGAAAAAATGAAAAAGAACACAAAAATCTTAGTTTTTGTACTCTCTCTTGCACTCCTTATAGGTGCTGCAATCAGCGTTTCAGCAACCGAAGAAACTCCCGCACCCGAAATTATGGCAAAGAACGTAATTTACGGTGCAGACATCAGATTCCAGTTTGCAGTTGATGCTACCGCTTATGGCGAGGGCGAAACTGTAACAATCAAGATTTATGATGCTAATCCCGCAGGAGAAGCAGCACTTCTTGATACCGTTAACGCAACTTATACCAACGTAACCGACACCAACCTTGGCGTTGACTACGCTTACATCGCTTCCTCCAAGGTTGCAGTAAGCGCAATCGCATTCGGCCAGGAATTCTGGGCTGTTGCAGAGTGCGACGGCGTACAGGGCAAGGCAATTAAGTACAGCGCAGTTGAGTACTTCCTTGAAAGACTCTACGCTGATGCTGACAAGATTACCGACATTCAGAAGGCTCACTACGAGAACGCAATCGCTTACGGCTCTACCGCGCAGAAGGTTACCGGCGACACCAAGACCAACGTTGCTGACTACATCTACGTTATGGCAAAGGACGGTACCGTTAACGGTGCTGAGGGAGCTATCGCACTCAAGGGCGAAGCTCTTAACTTTACTTACACAGGAACAGAGGATGCAAGCGGTCTTGCATATTGGCTTGATCCCAATGGTTATAAAACCGCTGTCGCAAGTGTAAGCGGTATCTACGCTCCCAAATTTGCTGATTTCACATTCAGCGATCTTTCCAATGACACTGCTATTACTCTCAGCACTTCTTCCGGCTTTAAGGTTGCAAGCCTTGCTGACGGCGATAAGGACATAAGCAAATATGCAGGACTTATCTACTCTTATCCCCCTTCAAGCGGTCGCGACCAGGCGTTCTCTATCGTTGACGGCACGCTCAAGCATACCTCCACGACCGGCGGCGTAGAATTCGGTCTTTACAATGCTAAAAATTACGAAGCTAATTCCAATTATACAAACTTTGAATCCGACGTCACACTGGTTGTTCCCGAAGGAAAAGCAGAAAAAACACTCACCACTCAGTTCCGTTTGAATACCAGTAACGAGAGATACCGTGTTGTTTTGACTTACAACACAAACGGAAAGCTTTTCATTAAGTTCCAGATTAGAAATTATTGGGGCTCCGGATATTTCACTTTATCCGATACCGCTGTGCAGGTTGCCGAGAACGGTTCTCTGACCGCTGAATTCAATCTTAGATTCGAGTCGGTTTACATTGCTGACACCGACGACAGTGCTTTGGCAGTATACGTAAATGGCGTTGCCAGAATGATTGCGGATTCTCGTGCATACGAGGGCGATTATTCCACAATTCCTGCAAATAAAGATGACCTTAAGCCTTATATGAATACCGATGGCACTTATATCTGCAAGCTCGGTCATATGTCTCCCAGCTTGAGCGATGCTTCACTTCAGGATGGCGTTTACAGAATGATTTACTTCAACCCCAACTCCGGATGCTCCGGCGATATATGCTTTGATAACATTATATTTGAATCAAAAGCTCTTTCCGCAGACGAGATTCCCGTATACAACATAACTCCCAAGTCTTAAATTTAGAAAAATTCCCCAAGGCTCCTTTCCCTTGGGGAACAGAAAAAACGCAGGGCGGCGTGAAATACCGCCGCTCTGCAAAACAAAAAAGAATAACAAGGAATTTTGAAAAAAAGTTTCAAGACTCGTTATTGTTCTTTTTGAAAAAGGCTTCCCCGAGAAGGCTTGCTTGGGACGTCGAGGCGCCGTCCCCTACAAAAAATGCGCTCAAATATCGCCTGGGAAATACTTCCGAATTTCAAATTTTATTTATCCTTTATCACGCAATGTCAAATTCATTGTAGGGGACGGCGCCTCGACGTCCCGCCATCACCAACGCTTATTTTTGGCAAAAGCCGAAAAATATAAAAAATAAAAAAAGGAAAGAAAGCAAAATGAACACGATCAGAGTGGATTTCTCAAAGCCTTACGGCAAGGTTAAGACCTTCAACGCCGTAAACAACGGTCCTGTAAACGGCCTTCGCGGAATTAACAACATGGAAGCTTGGAAAGCCGCAAGGATTCCCTACGGTAGACTTCACGACACCTCGTTTGCAAACGAGTGGCTTGTTGACGTGCATCGCATTTTCCGCGATTTTGACGCTGATGAGAATGATCCGAGAAACTACATCTTTGCTCCTACGGACAAGTATCTTGCCAATATGTTCGAGGTGGGAACAGAGCCTTACTACCGCCTTGGCGCATCTATTGAGCATAGCTACAAGTTCGGCACTATTCCCCCTAAGGATTACCTTAAATGGGCGAGAATATGCGAGCATATAATCCGCCATTACACAGAGGGCTGGGCTGACGGCTTTAATTACGATATTAAGTATTGGGAAATATGGAACGAGGCAGACAATGATAACGCAACCGGCAACCCCTGCTGGCAGGGTACTTGGGAAGAGTTTTACGACTTCTTCTGCACCGTTTGCCCCTATCTTCAAGAAAAGTTCCCGAATCTTAAAATAGGCGGTCCTGCAATAGCAACAATAAACCACGACGATTGGGTACGCGGATTCTTCAAGACGCTTCGTGAGCGCGGTGTTCGTCCCGACTTTATTTCCTACCATAGATATAATAAATATATAGAAGATTTCGTTGACTATGTTCGCCGCTCCAACGCTATTTACGAGGAATACGGCTACGGCGACCTTGAAACTCATATAAACGAGTGGAACTACGTAAGAGGCTGGAGAGGTGAAGATTTTATCCACTCCGTAAAGGCTATCAAGGGCGTTAAGGGTGCTGCGTTCACAACTGCTGTTATGTGTGCCCTTCATCCCGAGAAACTGGATATGCTGATGTACTACGAGGGTCGCTCCTGCGGCTTCTGCGGTCTTTGGGATCAGACCTATCTCACACCGATAAAGGGCTATTATCCCTTCGTTGCTTGGTCGGAGCTCATCGACCTCGGTACTGCGGTTGAAACCAAGAACGACGATTATCTCTATTCCATCGGTGCTATGGACGATAAGAATGCGGCAATCCTTTGCACCTATTTCAATCAAGACGACGGAATTCCCGACAAAAAGGTGCGCCTTGAGGTAAGAGGTCTTGATATTCGCGATGGCGAGAGCTTCAAGGTTGAAATTTGCCCTCTTGACGAGGAGCATAATATGGAATGTGTACGCGAGGAAACAGTTACCTCCGGTGACTTTAGTCTCTTCCTCGATATGCCTGCTTACACTACCTATTATATTAAATTGACAAGAGAACAATAATTTCTCATTTCCTGAAAGGATAAGCTATGTTTAACATTTACAAAATTTCAAACGGTTCAGCTATTGACTATGCCGCAGAAGAGCTTAGAAAATATCTCAAAATGATGATGCCCGACGAGGGCAACTTTGAGGTAAGCTTTAATAAGGATGCCACCGACGGCTACCGCCTTGGACTTATGTCCGACTTCGGTCTTGACACCTCGGATGCCGAGGATCTCGAGCTTGACGACATACTTTATATCGATACAAAGGGCAAGAGCGGTATTATCGCAGGCTCGAACCCTCGCTCTGTGTTACTTGCGGTTTACGAATATTTAAGACAGAACGGTTGCGAGTGGGTAATGCCCGGAATTGACGGTGAGATAATTCCTATGAAGGGTGTTTCCGACGTAAAGTACCGCTTTAAGCCCTCAATGCGTTACAGAGGTTGGGTAACCGAGGGTACGGAGTTCCAGAGAGCTATGGTAGAGGCTATCGAGTATGCGCCTAAGATCGGACTTAACGTATTTATGATAGAGTTTAAGTTCCCGAAGAGCTACTATGAGCGTTATTACCGCCACGACAACAACCCGAACCGCACACCCGAGCCTGTCGGAGAAGCAACTCTTCTTCAATGGAAGAGAATGCTTGAAGCCGAGATACAGAAGAGAGGGCTTCAGTACCACGATATGGGCCACGGCTTTACCTACGAGCCTCTTGGCATTCCCGGCGAGGCAGGATGGGATACCGAATACGATAAAAAACTCACTCCCGAACAGCGTGAAATGCTGGCTATGATGAACGGTAAGCGAGAAATCTGCCACTATCCCATTAACACAAACCTTTGTATGTCAAACCCCAAGGCACGTAAAAAGGTTGCGGAGTACGTTGTTGATTACGCAAAGCACCACACAAATGTTGATTATCTTCACATTTGGCTTGCCGATGCTAACAACAACCACTGCGAGTGCGAAGAGTGCGTAAAGAAGCTTCCCACCGACTTCTACGTTATGATGATGAACGATATCGACGAGGCTCTTACCGAAGCAGGACTCAAGACTCGTATCGTATTTATCGCATATATGGACTCGGCTTGGGCACCTCTTGAAGAAGAAATCAAGAACCCCGACAGATTCATTCTTATGATAGCTCCGATTACCAGAAGATATACCGAAACTCTCCCGAACGGCATTGACACAAACCTTGCTCCCTTTGAGAGAAACAAGCTGAAGATGCCCAGAACGCTCGGTCAGTTCTTCGGTCACTTAAAGGAATGGGAAAGAAGCTTTAACGGCTCTAAAATTTCCTTTGAATACCACTTCTGGCGCGCTATGGCAAACGACGTTTCGGGAATCAAGATCTCTGAGGTTATGAGCGAGGACGTAAGAGAATATCTCCGTCAGAACGTTAACGGAATCCTCGAGGACGGAACTCAGCGTTGCTTCTTCCCGACGGGCCTTTGCTTCTTCACCTTTGCAAGAACCTGCTACGATTCCTCTCTTACCGCAGAGGAGATCAAGAACTACTACTTTGGCAAGCTCTTCGGTGACTATGCAAATGAGGTTGAGGAATATCTTCTTAAGCTTGAGGCTGCATTTGATACAAAGTACATTGCGGGCCTTAAGAGCTCGGATTACAGCGTCTCTCGCTTCTACAATCCCGATCACGCAGCATCTCTTGAAAAGGTTGAGGCTATTGCCGACGAGGGTAGGGAAATGATAATGCGCCACTTCGATTCCGAGCTTCGCCCGAGAACTGTCGCTATGCGTGTGCTTCTTGCTCACAACGTATACGTTCGCTATTTTGCAAAGGCTATGATAGAAAAGGCGAAGGGACGTGACGAGGCGGCAAAGAAGATATTTGAAGAAATGATGGTTGAGGTCGGCAAGTACGAGTGCGAAATCGAGCAGTATTACGACCACGGTCTCGGAATGAACACTCTTAAGGTTATTTTCGAGCACACAAAATCAAATCTTCCGCAGAATGATTATATGGAAGTTGACGGATAAAGTGATTGAAAGCGAAAAGTTACTTTTATTCGTTTGAAAGGAATGACAATTTATGAGCTTTGCAAAAATTGATACATCAAAAATTACAGCCTCAAGCGGTCGTCCGGAGTTGTGGATAGACGGAGTAAAAACTCCCCCTATACTTTACGCATTAAGTGATATTCCGGCGGCAAAGGCCTGGAAGGATTGTTCACAGCGTGGCATTAAAAATTTCGGAAACCTCGGAATAAATATCGTTTGCGTTGATACCAGCATCCACCAGGACTGGAGCGAGGACGGTATATATGAACCTCTCGCTTTGTATCGTGATATAGAAGCTGTGCTTCAGGCAAACCCTAACGCAAAGGTTATTACCAGACTTCACCTGAATCCTCCGTATTGGTGGCTTCATAAATATCCTAACGAGCTAATAGAGTACCGCGATAAAAAAGAAATTGGCGACAGGGTGACCTACGAAAAGCCCGAGATTACCGACAGCGGAGTTTACGGTGACAGAACTATTGCAAGAAAGCATCTGCCCTTTGAGCTTCGTGTCAGCATAGCGTCGGAGCAGTGGAAAAAGGATGTGTGCGGAGTTCTCGAGCAACTTTGCAAAAAGCTTAAAGAACACCCCCTTGGAAAATCGCTTATCGGAATACAGGTTGCATACGGACATTGCGGTGAATGGCACGCTTACGAGCGCAGCGATTACGGTGAGCCTATGCGAAAATTGTATTGCAAATTGGCAAAAGAAAAATATAAAACTCTTGACAAGCTTCGCAAATTTTATGGCGAAAATGCCGATTTTGACAACTTAACTTTACCGGAACCCGCAGAATTTGACGAAGCGTTCAGTGAAGACCTGGACTTTGTTTTGCCTGCCGTGAAGTATGCGAGATTGATTGATTTCTCACGCACCTATTCCTACGCATCTGCCGATGCTATATCAACATTTTGCAAGACCATAAAGGAATCTTGGGGCGAAGGAATTCTCGCAGGAGCGTTTTACACCTATTTCTTCTATACCGGACGTGCCGAAAATGCACATCACGAAACCGAAAAAATATTCAGCGACAAAAACATAGACTTCCTTGCTTCTCCTTGCGCTTACACAGACAACAAAATAAGCGGCAATATGAATATGATAAGATACGTTGCAGAATCCTGCCGTATTAACGGAAAGCTTATGCTTTGCGAAATGGATCAAGGTTACCGTTCTGTAAATCACACAGCAGGAAACCTTTACGTTTGTGAAAACGAGGAAGAGTATTCGTCTATCGTTAAGCGTAACATAATGGAAAACATTATGCTCGGAAACGGTGCGTGGTATTACGATCACCGTGTAATTCCAAGCAGTATTTACGAAAAGGAAGAATACTGGAACAATGCGGAAAGGCTTCAAACCATAGGGAAGCTTCAGCGTGTTTGCGAGTCGCTTGAGGATGCAGGATATAAGAAAACCACCGACGTTCTCGTGGTGGTTGATGCAGAGAGTAAGTATTATACCTGGACTTCCTTTGGCAGCAGCTTTAATTTTATCAATGCCGTTGGCAAAAGCGGCGCGGGCTTTGATAGACTGTTCTTAAAAGACCTTCAAAAAACAGACATTTCAAGATACCGTTGCGTGCTCTTTGTGGATTGTTCTTACGTGTCAAAAGAGGACTATGATTATATCAAAAACAATGTTTTCTCAAAGGATAGAACAGTTGTAATCATCGGCCGTTTTGCAAAGGTTGTTGGTGAAAAAGCAAACGACGCAGAAAAACTGATCGAAGAAAAGAAAAACCAGTGCCGTGTTATCGTTTCAAGGGACTATATAACAGACCCCGCCTTTTACAAAAAGACATTTGCCGAAGCAGGAGCGCATATTTATACCGACGGCGAAGAGGTTGTGGTAGCCGACAATGAAATGGTTATGGTTCATACAAGGGAAGCTGATGAAATAAAGCTTCATCTTCATTGTAAGGATATTGTTATCAATCCGCCAAAATACAGTACTGTAATTTATAATACCAAAACCGGTGAAAAAATCTTGTAAGAGGATATATTAAAATGGCAGAAAAAATCCATATAATGGCGATAGGCGCTCACATTCTTGATGCTGAACTTTCTTGCGGAAAAACACTTGCAAAGCATAGTTTGCTTGGAGATAAAATCACAACCGTTGCGCTTACTGCAGGTGAAAATGGTCATCCCGCTGAATTTACTAAGGAAGAATTCCGAGAGGTAAATATTAAGGGCGCGATGGCATTTGCCGAGGCTTTGGGCGGAAAATTTATCTGCCTTGGCTACGATGATGCAAACGTTCCGGAAAGCGAAGAAATATATAATGCCGTAGCCGAGCTTATACGCAAAGAAAAGCCCGACGTTATCCTTACCCACTGGGAGGGAAGCTATCATGAAGATCACTTCCTCGCCCCCAAGATCGTGCGCAAAGCAGTACGACGCGCAGGCTTTTCCGATGGCGAATATCCCGCGCACAGAGTAAAGCACATCTATTATGCCGAAAACTGGGAAGATATGAAGGATTTTGTTCCGTATCTTTACGTCGACGTAACCGATGCGTTCGACCTTTGGGACAAGGCGATAGATAACATATACCTTGCAACACACGCAACATATTTTGATTACAAGGCATATTACGAAGCTTTAAGCCGTGTCAGAGGAATCCTTGCAGGACGCGAGCTTCACGGTTGCAAAAGGGCAGAGTGCTTCGCAATTTCAGACCACGAACGATTCAGACTTGCAGACATAAAAAGCTCAATTGAAATATAATAATTGCATAATTACACCCAAATTGTAAGAAAACGAAGCTGTTTTATTAAAAAAACTATCAAAGCCTTGCAAACCAACAATTCCCGAGCGAAGTTTGTTTGCAAGGCTTTTTGCTATACCGAAAATGACAGCGTAGGCAACACAACAGCTGATTTTCGCACCTTGAAAGGCGTAAATTATACAGAAAACACCGATTTTTAACGATGCGTCTGCCGACGAAAACCCGGTCGACAGAAAAAAGAAAAAACCTCAAAACGTAGAGTTTTCAAGGTTTCTTGACTATGGATGCTGATTATAATTTGGATACAATGCAAAACCGTTACAAAAGCCGCTAAAAGGTATCACCGCAAGACTTGTTAGTTCGATGCGGATATTATAAGAATTTTTACCGAAGTATTACACTGAATCAGCATCCTTCAAACGGGTTTGGATTGTTCTCTCTTGCCTATCCT
>JAZTXO010000002.1:0-43494 GCA_045636445.1 Eubacteriales bacterium
GGATAGGACTCTTGACATGGACGAAAGCAGGGATGTAACACTGCTTCCGATTCTTATTTTGTATTGGGGCGAGGATTTAGGCGGAGGATCGTTATTTAGCTTTTTCGCTTCGTTTATGATATCGTTCTTTATGCTTTTGAATGTTTCGTTTTCTTCTATCGGTTTCTTCTTTTTAGGCTTATCGGTATACACCTGGCTCTTCATATTATCCAGCTCGCACCACTCATCATATAAGCCTTTTATACCTTCGTTCTCTGCAAGGTCGTGGAGTATTTCATCTACTAACTTCTTCACGGATTTGGGAAGATAACCGTATGAGGTTTTACCTTTTTGCTCTGACAAAAACTTTGCAAGCAATTCTATCTTTTGCATCAACTCATCGCTCGGCATATCCGTTTTTCGTGCCTTTGAAATGAAATCTCGCAGCACATCTCTTGACTCACTTTTTAGCTTTTGTCTTAGCTCACTCTGCATTTTATATATGTGGTATTGCTCGTTGCGAAAGATATCTTTTGCGAATGCTCGCCGCATGTTTTCGATGCCTTTGTTTGTAAGAAATCCTTGCTTGCCGTCTTTTGAATAGACCATAATATGTACGTGCGGATGATGCAAAGTATTATGGAATGCTGCATACCACTGCAGGTTATCCACGTCTATGTGATGAGCTTCTGCGATCTCATTTAGGTGTCTGCGGATTAAAGATTTCCAAGCTTCGGCATTGTTATATCCGAGCCTTTCCGCATCCTCTCTTTTAAGACTTATTACGTGAGTCCATATTATACCTTTATGGTTATCTACTTCTTCCGCACATTTCTTTAGATCTATGTCTTCATCAAACTGTGAAAACAAACCGTGTGCACCGATTTTCTCTGCACCCGGACGGTTTGCCATGTATGAAACAAGTCTTTTGAAGTCTGTTAAATGATCAGCGTTTCTTTCGATAAATTCAGAAATAAATTCGGATGCGGTTGCACGAGAAGGGGAGGACATATATGCTTCGTACTCTGCGTAACATTTTGCCTCGGGACATTTCTTTATCAGAGATTCAATGAGGCTTTTTTGCTCCTTTGTCGGAGGTTTATTTCTCGACGGAACTCCCTGTAATTTCTCAACACCTTCTCGTGTTCCCATGTATGAAAGCAGGTTGCCTCTTTTTGAAACGATGTTCTTATGGTATCTGCTTGTGAAGATTATTTTAGCCATAGTCAGTCGTATTTCTTTCTTGCTTCTTCAAAAGAAACGAGTCCGTTTGTGGTGGCGACCTTGTACTTACATAGCTCACGTATTTCATCGATGTTATCCGGATCAACGTTTGCATACCATGCAAGAACCTCTGTGAGAAGTGACTCTTCAACTGCCATTTTGAAAAGCATAGCGGATATATTTCTGACTGCACCATCGATCTCATTTTTGATTACGGAACTGATTATAGGAGAGATGAAATTCACGTTCTTATTTTGGTTGTGATACGCTATGTAAAATTCAATTGCGTCTCTTACGAATTCGCTTCTGCTTGGGCACCCGATTTCTTCGCTCGTTTTCTCCATTTTCTCTATAAGCTCCGGGGTTATCCATATGCGAAGCTGAGATTCTTTTTTCTCATTAGACTCGTTGTTTCTCTTAGCCATTGTAAAATCCTTTCATTTTTGCTAAAACTCAAGTAGCGTTATTTTCATTATAGAATAGCGTAGGTTGACATGCGACAAAGTCCTTGAAAACACTGACTTTTTCTCTGTTTGTGACGTACAGTTGAGCGTTATTTTCTCTATACAGACTACAATTAAAAAATCCGAAACCTTCGGTCGGCACTGCCGTCCGATGTGATCGTCGGGCGCGATAGACGACCGACTTTAACCTGCTTAAAAATAATCTGATAATATCTCGGTCAAAAGCCCCCCAATATCTCGATTATTCGGGGGAGTTCGAGGTTGGAATCTCGCTTATTGTTGCGCTCAATTGGTTGCCATAGATAAAGACTTTTTTTCAACCCTTTGTGACAATATTATATATTATCCGTAATGAGAAAAAGAGTGAAGTTTGTCGTGCCAAAAACTTTTTGTGTCGGAAACATCTTCTTGTTTAATGTAGTAAATTTTCTGCTTTTTTTCAATAAAAAAGTCGATACAATCAGCACTGGAATAGCATAAAACTATGTCATCTTGCTTTTTGTATCGACTCTTTTGTTTCCCGAATTCGCCACGTACGCGAGCAGGTTACTGTTTCTTTTTTATTACTTCTGAAGGGAGATCGCCAGTATATTTTTTGAACGTATTAGTAAAATGCGAAAGGTTTTCAAATCCCGATAGCAAGGCGGCTTGCTTTACACTGTAATCACCGCTTGTTAACAAGCTTTTGGCATAATCGCATCTGATTTTATTGATATATTCAACGGCTGTATATCCGGTGACACTCTTGAATACTCTGAGAAAATGGTACTTGCTTGCCCCTGCTGCTGCACTTATCTCGTCAAGGGATAATTTCTTTTTAAAATTAGCATTTATATAGTCAATAGCCTTGCTGGTATACTCAAATTCTCGGCCAAAAGAACGCAGGTTAAAAAGCTCTTGATCTTTTGTTGGCTCGGTAGAATATTTTTTGCAAATATAGGCAACAAAACGAAGAATATCGCCTCTTATAGCCGTTTCGCAAAAGGCTTCACTGCTATAAAAATCTGATATTAATTCGTTATATAGTTCAATAGCTTTTTCATCCTTTATTAATTCCTCAAATCTTAGTTTTTCAATGTCAACAGCATTCTTTGACAGAAAACCGGTATTTATCATTAAAATTCCTATTTTGGCGCCTGTATCTGTGGTAAACTTGTGGATGACATAAGGGTTAACGCATATGATATCTCCTTTTTCAAGCTCTATCTGTTGGTTGTCAAGATAGGCTGTGGCTTCACCGCTTATAAGAAAATTGAACTCGATATCCTTGTGTACCCAGTGTTTTCCGTCCTTGCGAAGATTGTCACTATGAAAAACGTATGGTTTTTTGCTCCATTCGTCTTCAAGTGTCTCGTAGACGATGTCTCTTTTTGCCCTCGGTAGCAATATTTTGTTAATCATAAGCAACATCTCCTATTGTTTTTTGCGTTACATTATTCTATAATTATTATACCAGAAAATTATTGAAAGTCAACATTTTTTATAAAATACAAGTAGTAAAATTGTTGGTTTTTCGCATTTTTCGATGTAGTTACACTTTTGCTTGCCCAGTCTTTAAATACGCGAAGAAAAAGAATAGCAATATTGAATAAAAGGAAAGCAAATTTAAACAAAGCAAAATGTTATAAGGAGAGAACCATGTTAAAAAAACTAATTGTTTGTGCTTTTGCGTTGACGTTTATTCTAACGGCTTTTGCATCTTGTAAAGTAAAAAAAGACGAAAGCAACAACCTGAGCTCATCGGACCAAAACTCATCGAATCAAAATGCATCGGACCAAGCAGACAATTCGCAGGCTGTGTCGGTAGTTTATCCGGAAGGTCTGTCTGATGCTTATGTGGCTGAAGAAATTTGGCGATCGGTTCTTTACTCATTTGATACCATAACAAAATTCAATAGTGATGCTGAGGAGCAGGCTGCCCGAGAAATTGTTATCGGAAATACTAACAGACGAATAAGCTCTAAAGCGAGCGAGCTTCTCGAGATAGAGAGAGAAGCGAATAATTGTGAATATCCGATGTTTCTGATATATTCCGACGGCAACTCCTTGGCTTGTGTATTTGATGATAATGCAGAAGCGAGAAGTATGCTTTTGGAGTATCTGTCAGAGAACAGAATTCCGGAAAATCTTTTTAAACATTCAAAAGGTGTATTATACGTAAACGACATTATTTCCGTGCAGGAAGCAAAGGATGAGGTTACGGTATCTAAAGCGTGGAGTGCAATAGAAGAAAAAGTAGGCAGTGAGATCACAAAAGAGCTTAAGGCACTTTATTCTCTTTATACAGATGATATTATAAGCTGGTTTGCCAATCTGTATGAGCCTTATGTGTGTGTTTGCGACGGAGAGTGCAAAAACACTCAGTATTGCGGCGGCGGAGGATACTATTATTCAAATTCCGGAAGAAATACACCCGGATATCTTCCCGACATAGAGAGCACACACCAGGCTCTCGGATGGATATCCGCATCGGGAATGACCGGTGGAGCTCATTATAATACTGTAATTCCCGACTGGATGGAAAAGCAGATAGTCAGATTTATAAAATCCCGTCAGGACCCTAACGGCTATTTTTACCATCCTCAATGGTCTAAAGATGCAATCAATAATAACACTTCAAGGCGTACAAGAGATCTCCAATGGGCTCTCTCTACTCTTGAAGGATTCGGTGCTTTTCCTACATACGATATAAATGGAGTTAAGGGTGACGGTATTCTTTACGACGGAACACCGCTTTCCGACATCGCGGCAACATCTTCTGTTCATTTGACCGAAAAGCTGATAGCTTCAAAGGCTGTCGGGGTTTCCAAGATCATATCTGCAGATGCGACGTTGCCATCTTATTTGGTCGATGCCGACGGAATGCGAGCTTACCTTAGCGGGCTCGATATAACAGAGAAGTCTTACCACATAGGCAACGAGCTTGCAGGCGTTGCCGAAGAGGTGGTCTGGCGAGATGTTCAGCTCAAAGAGCAAGGCAAAGAGCCTCTTGCCGACATACTTATAAATTGGCTTAACCTTAAACAGAATCCTGTTACCGGACTTTGGTCTGATAAAACCGATTATTATTCGGTAAACGGCTTCTTTAAAATCACCTTTGTATATAACGGTCTCGGATATCCTATCCCTAATGTAGAAAAAGGACTTTCAGCATCTATCGATGCTATAATGTCAGAAGCCAGTCCGGATGCGGTTACCGACGTTTATAACACCTGGTATAACGTGCTTAACGTAATAGAGAATATTCAAAACTATTATAAAGCCGGTAACGAAAGTGTTGATGCGGCTCTTGAGGTGCTTTATTCAAAGGCAGGCGCGGCTATTGCGAAAACCCGCGAAAAGCTCGTGCTGTTTTTAAAGGATGATGGCTCATTCTCTTATAATCAAAAAACCACTTCCGCAACCAGCCAAGGAATGCCTGTGGCAATCCCCGGAACGAACGAGGGCGATATAAACGCAACGGTAATAGCAACCACCGGTACTGCTAACCGAATTTTAGCGGTCCTTGGTTTTGATGAAAGCCAAAGAATTCCAATGTACACAAGAGCCGATCTGCTTAAATATCTTCACATTCTTGAAAAACTCGGTCCGGTTATAAAAGACGAAGAGCCTACGCCTGAGAAAATTACATTTAAAGATGATGTGATAGGTCAACTTCCCGAGGATGCAGAGTGCGAATACAGCGCAGACAGCTTTAAGGGCGGCTATTATCCTGCAAACAACGGCTTTGAGGTTATTAAAGATACGACCGCGGACTCAAAGCGCGGTAAGATCTTTAAAATTGAGTCGGTCAAGGGCTTATACAATTCGGTAAAATTTGAGGTCCCGGGCTCAAACTTCTCAGGTCAATGCTTTGCTTTTGAGGCAGATATGTGTATTCCGTCATCAAGTCTTGACTACGCTGTAAGACTGAGAATGGATGATTGCTATGCCATAGCCTTTAAGATGTATGACGGAAAGGTTAATCTTTGGGACGTATCCACCACAGGTACGGTTATCGAGCAGACCGATCTTGATATAGGAATTCCATTTGGACAGTGGTTTAACCTGAAGGTCGAATATTACAAGGGCGAGCACGGCAGCGTAAGAATTAAAACCTATATTGACGGTGTCTTAATGGCGGTAAGCGATAACTATTATGACCAGTACGGCAAAAAAATAACCCAAGGAAAGGGTACTCCGTCTTCTACATATTCTTATGTTTCCTTAAGCACAATGGCAGGACTTAACACCACAATACTTCTCGATAATGTTTTGTGTTATAAGAATTCTCAGGCATACGAGGCTTACACCTCGCTTGACAGACCCTTGACGGTGAACGTAGATGCCCCCGACCCCGGAGAAAAGATTTACACTTTTGATGACTGCGAGGGGCAAAACAGCTTCCCTGACGGATTTGTTGTAAGCGGAAGCGGTGTTACCGTTAACGGAGATACCGATAAGACTCTTAACATAAGCGCGCAAAGCGCGGGCGCGGTAATTGAAATTCCCGCAAACAATAGAGTTTATGGCGCAAACTGCTTTGTAACGGAAATGGATATTGCTCCCTTAAAGCTCTCGGAAGGCTCAAAGCTTCGTCTTGAGCTTGTTGGAAAAAAGGATCCCACAGTAAAGCTTGCCATCTTCGATCTTGTGGTGATAGAGCAAAACGGAGAAAAGCATCTGTCTCTAGCCGATGCACACGCAGGTGTTACTTCTACCGTGCTTCATTCACTTCTGATTCCTTGTAATGCAGAAAACAAGCTGAGACTAGAGCATTATGACGACGAAAATATAACAATAGTTTACATTAACGGCAAGGCGATAACCGCAAGCGCTATTGCTGTAAAGGGATCACAAAAGCCCGGCTTCGGATCTCTTCGTATTTCTAACATAGGAACGGGAGATTGCTCGCTTGAAATTGATAACCTTAAGGTTGAAAGTGTGATAAAAGAGCTTAAGGTTGAAAAATACGATAACGAAAAGCTCTTTGACTTTGATACGGGCAGCTATGACGAGGTTGCTCTTGAGGGCGCAAGCGTAGTCGGTGGCTCGGATAAGTCGGTTATACTTTATGCGACGGAGGGAAGTGTAAAATTCCCTGCGACCATCCGCTCACCCCTTGTAACGGTTACACGTTTTGATGCTGATGTATCGTTTAGCGGCAGCGGTGAATACTCTGTTTCATTCGGTGATAAAAACGGAAACCCAATTGCCGTTCTTTATATGAATGTCAAGGATGGAAATGTCAGCATTTACGAGTGTACAGAAAGCGGAAAGAGCGAAACGCCTCTTGCCGAATTTGATGTAGACGGCTCTTTTTCTCTCACTCTTGAGTGGTACAAAAACGAGCAAATGATTGCTGTTTTGAAAGACGGTAAGCTTATGGCTCTGACTTCGATGTACTATTCGGAGGAAACTGTTAACGAGTGGGCAGAGAGCTTTAAGATTTCTGCATCAGGCGGTAACGGAAGCATTGATATTGACAATGTAAGATGCGAAAGCCTGTATGAGATATTTGTTCTTCCGGATGACTTTGACTCCGAAAACACCGAAAGTGGCGCTGAAAAGATAACCTTTGAAACTACGGGAAGTGTTGCAATGCTTCCTTCAGCCATTACCTACAATCTGTCTTCACCCGGCGCAAGCTTTAAGATTGAGCAGCTTATTCGTGATGAAAAGCTGACAAGGGTTATTTCCATGACCTCAAACGTAGGCGGAAATGATGCGGTTAGAATAGGTCTGACAAAGAAGATACCCGGAGCAAACTGCGTAACCTTTGAAGCTGATATGTATATTGATTACGATGATAGCGCAACCTGGCGCAATATGCAGTTCTGGATACAGACAAAGGATGGTAATTCCAGCGCCTATATGTTTGAAATTTGGGATTCGTCCCTCTTCTCGGAAAACGGCGGAAGCACAAATGTAGCAAAGGGCTTTACCGGTGTCAGAACCTGGTTTACTCTTAAGGTAGAGTATTACGACGGCGGATATGTTATCGTATACTCAAACGGCAAGCCTATCTATACCGGTGACGGATACAGAGGTAAGGCTGACGGCGCATCACCCATTTCCGCAGGGGATATAGAAAGAATAAATCTTTATCCATACGGTGATTTTGCGGTAACCTACAAGCTCGATAACATTTCTCTTATCCAAGAAGTAAAGACATATGTTGCTCCCGAGATAGAAAAGGAGCCCGAGTCCGAACTGGGCAAGGTAGAGGATGTTTTAACCTTTGAGGATGGTCTTCTTAACGAGGCAACCGATTTTGCCTCCGGAAGCATAAACGGCACTACTGCCGAAATTGAAGAGGAGAGCGACGGAAATCACGTTCTTGTATTTACAACTCCCGCATCAAGCTCGGTTAACAATATAATAAAGGTTAACTATACCAAGGCGGATGCCGATTTGTCAAACGGTATTGCTTTTGAGTTTGATGTCAATATTACATACACCAAGAGCGACGACTATCTGTATATCCAGCTTCGCGACAAGAACGGAGCCTCAGCAGCCTTTATTTCGATAGAAAACAATAGTATTGTGGTATACTCATCCGGCTCGAGCTACGAGTTTGGAAGCATAAAGCTGACAAAGGGTGAGATGAGTCAAGTTAAGGTGGAATACGGTGATACAGATAACGGAGTCTTTATCAGAATCTCGGTAAACGGAAGTGTATCATACGAAAAGGATGCATATCTTTCAAGAGACGGAAAGTCAATTTCCTCAGCCGATATTTCTTACATAGAGCTTTCCACCTGGAGGCAGATCACCGCAAAAATGGATGATATAACCTTCTATCGCGCTGCATTAACTCCTCCCGAAAAGAAAGAGCCCGAGGCAGAGGAAAAGCTTCCTGAGGTTTACAACTTTGAAAGCGGAGAGGTTCCGTCATCAATGACACTTCTTACCAACAACACCTCTTGCGTTGTGGAAGAGGATACCGAGAAAGGGAAATATCTCAATTTCACAACTGCCGCAAATACCTGGGGTACCGGATTCTATGTTCCTGTTCTCACCGATGAGAACGGCGCAAACTGCCTTGCCTTCGAGGCTGATATGAGTCTAAACGTGCTTAGCGGTGCAGGTCTCAGATTCCAGTTTATGAACGAGGGCGGTGGCTGTAATATGTGGTTTGAGATTCAAAAGAACGGCACAAATCTATATTTCTTACTATACACCAAGTCGAGCTCCAATTGCTATGCGGCATCGGATGCAATAGCGGTAAACGGAAACGACAACTGGTTCAACCTGAGAGTAGAATACTACGAGGGTGACCGAGATAGTGTACGAACAAAGGTTTATATCAATGAAATTTTGGTTTTCGTCAGCGATATGTTTATGAGCAATGGCAGCTGCGGATGCTCAAGTCACGGTCCATCAGTAACACCTGCGACTGTCAGCAATACGGCGAAAATCAGAATCCGTAACGATTACTCGGCTTACAGCGGAACACTTTATATTGATAATATTAAGTTTGAGAGAATCGTTAAGAACTGCGAGGACGATGCTATAACAGCACAGCGTCCTTAAGGAGAAAAGACAATGGATAAAAACGAACAATGGAAAAAGCTTTCCGTCGCGGTTGATGACCGCGGCGGAAACGGGAAACAAACGACTCTTGCTATGCAGGAGCTTTATGCGGAATACTCTTCCGAAATGTGGGAGTGGTATGCGGGGCTTTTTGATACCGAGATAGGCGGCTTTTATTACTCTAATTCGGCAAGAGATACCGAGGGGTATCTTCCGGATATCGAAAGCACAAGCCAGGCAACAAATGCTATGCGCAGCCGTTTTCACAATCTCTTAAACGCCTATGACGAGCTTCCCGAATGGATGATCTCAAAAATGGCGGAATTTACAAGAAGCCTCGAGGATCCCGAGGACGGATATATGTACCACAAGCAATGGGGTAAGAATATACTCAATTCTCGCAGAGGCAGAGACCTTATGTGGTCTGAGGATATGGCAAAAAAGCTTGGCTTTAAGTTCGACTATCCCACTGCTACCGAAAGACTTAGTAAATACTCGCAGGGAGAGAGCAAGGATTCGAACGTATCATTACCCGATTACCTGAAATCCGAAGAAGCCTTTTTGACTTATATAAAAGCGCTTGACTGGGATAACAGAGCCTATTACTCCGGTAATATGCTTGCCGCTCAAATATATCAAATAGAAGCGGCGGGACTCGCCCCTGTTGCAACAAAATTCATAAACAGCATTCAGGATCCCAAAACAGGTCTTTGGGGCAAAAAACGCGACTATGATGCCATCAACGCAGTGCTTAAAATTAATGCGGTTTACAACAATGCTCCAATGCCCAACCGCTTTAAGATTGCTATGACAATTATGGATTTTATAACCTCGGATGAGCTTTACCCACACGTTACCTGTCAATATAACACCTTTTTTGAAGTGAAAAATATTCTTAACAACATTGACCGTTTTGGTGAGGAGTTTAAAGGTGAGCGCGAAAAAATAGTTGCTACTCTTCTTGTAAGAGCGCCCGACGCACTCCGAGCAACGATCAAGAAAATTCGTCCATTTAAAAAATCACAAGGTTCATTTTCCTATTTTCCGGATCGCTCCTCGGAAATTTCGCAAGGAGCGCCTGCTGCAGTACCAAACACTCCGGAGGGCGATGTAAATGCTACAGGCATCTGCTCCGGCGGTATGGTATCAAATATATATGCGGCTCTCGACCTGACCGAATACACCGTTCCGAGGTTTGGAAAAACGGAATATAATAAATTCTTTGAAATATTAGACCAAAAGCGAAATAAATAATAAGGAAGGGAGAAATTATGTGTAACGAGAAAAAGAAAATGCTATACGACAAAGCCGAGCTTGAAATTATCAAGCTAAGCGGGGCGGACGTTATCGCTACGTCCGGTGGACTCGGCGAACTGGAAGAAAACACCCCCGGGGACACTTGGCAGTAATCAAAAACCAAAACCAATTTTGAAAGGAAAACAAAAATGAAAAACAAAAAACTCTTAGTTTTAATTCTTTCTCTTGCGCTTCTCATATCCGGAATTTTATGTGTTTCCGTAAGTGCGGAAACAGAAGCAGACCCTACCGAGGTATCTATTTACAAAAAGAACCTCTCATTCGTTAATTCTCCCGCTCTCGCTTTTGCGGTAGCACACGACGGATCAGCCTCAAAGGTAAGCCTTAATGTTTGGAACGCAGAGCCCGCAGAGGGCAAGGCTCCCGATTATGTTGTAACAGAGTCCTCCGCTCAGAATGTGGGCGGTGTAAACTGCTCTGTATTCTACATAAACGGCAAGAATCCCAAGAACATTTCAGAGGAAGTTTGGGTTCAGGCTGTTGCAGGCGACGTTAAGAGCGAAACAGTAAGATTCAGCATCCTTGAGTTTGCTCTTGCCGGAATTGCAGGCGGCACCGATGTTGAAAGATATCAGTCAATAATCGACTATGCAACCTCCGCACAGAAGTGGCTCGGTTACACGGATGCAAACGGCAAGACTGCTGACGAATATGTGTACGTAACCATCGAGGGTGGAACAGTAGACGGATATTCTACAGGCGTGTATCCCAAGGGAACAAAGATCACACCCGTTGGTGAAAACGTTTCTATGTGGAGCGTTGTAAGCGGAGGAAATAACGCCAACGTATATTACGGTCAGTCTATAACCCTTAACGCAAATACAAAAATTACTCCCAACAACGTTGTTGAGACATTTGAAAATTGTACTGCTCCTTCCGATGTAGAAAACTTAACCTTGCAGCAGGAAAAGAACGGCGATGCGTTTAAGATTACCGAGTTTGACGGAAGCAAGGTGCTTACGGTAGATACCGTTAATGACGGCACAACAGGACGTACAGAGGTTATATTTAACGTAGATAACAAGATAACAGGCGCTGAAGCAGTAGTTCTCGAATTTGACCTTTATGTAGATGTTAAAAACACAAGCGGTCAGACCTACGCTATCGAAATGCGTGACTCGGCTAATGTAAGAATAGTTTATCTTACTATTGACTCAAGCTTCAATTTCAACTACATAGGTGCTAACGGCGGACAAGGAATCAACTCAACTCTTGCAACCGACAAATGGATGAAGTTCAGAGTTGAATATATCGACCTTGGCGAAACTATGGGACTTAAGGTTTATGTTGACGGCAATTGCGTTCTTGTTCTTGATGATTATAAAACCTCTTACAGCCCCGCATCCAGAGAAATAGATGCTATTACAAATGTTCGCTTTGATACATACGGTGAGATAGTAACTCACTTCGATAATGTAATGCTTATGCAGGAAAAAATTGAAAACCTTGATAAGGTTATAACCTTTGACGACGGAAAGATCCCCGCAAATGTAGATAAGCTTACAGATGCTACCACGGTTAATGTCGTTAACAATCCCGAAAAGGGCAACGTTCTTGACTTCACGGCTGACGCTTGGGGCGAGGGTATCAATATTCCTGTAATGGATAAAGAAACCGGTGCAAACTGTGCTGTTTTTGAAGCGGATATGAGCCTTAATATCACCGGCAGTGAGGGCGTAAGATTTAATATGCACAATACCGCCGCTGCGGCATCGGCAAAGCATAATCTTTGGTTCGAAGTGAAAAAGGATCTTAACGATTCGAGTAAGCTTGTGTTTGTACTTTACACCGATTCTCAATGCTATTCTAAGACCAGAATCGAGGTTGCAAATAATACAAATAGTGATTGGTTTAACCTCCGTGTTGAATATTACGAAGGCACAAGAGAAACCGTTAGAACAAAGGTTTACCTTAACGGCATACTCGTTTATGTAACCGATGCATTCAGAGTCAACAATGTTTGCGGATGTGAAACCCACGGAGCATCTCTTACTCCCGCTGCTATCAGCGATATGCAGTATATCCGTATTCGCGATGATTACGGTGCATACGCTGGAACAATGCTTATCGATAATATTTGCTTTGAGCATGTAGTAAAGGCTTGCGCTGACGATCCTCTTACCGAATAATTATCACGAATAACCATAAAAATAAATATCCCGCCGCCCGAGATGGCGGTGGGAGTCGCACATATCAAAGGATTATAAATATGGAAAGAAAACTTAAAACAGGCGTTGCGTATCACGGCAACCGTATGCTTTCACATGCAATAGAGGATATGAAGGATATCGCTCGCTCGGATATGGATATAGTTGTACATATGCTCTCGCATACCGACTGGGAGCGCCACTCCGAGGTTATGAAGGATATATTTGCCGCAACGGAAGCAGAGGGACTGGAGGTCTGGGTTGACAACTGGGGTATCGGTGGAGCGCCAGGTGACAAATCGCATTTCCTTGCGTATCATCCCGAAGCTCACAGCTACTACGGTAACGGAAATATGCACCCTTATCAGATATGCCTTAACTCTCCTGCTTACCGTCAGTTTGTTAAGGATTGGGTAGACAAGGTAGCTGAGCTTGGCGGAAAAACGGTGTTTTGGGACGAGCCTCTTATCCCCGAGAAAAAAGCGGATGACGGAAGATACTATTCCTCTTGCACCTGTCCGACCTGCCAAAAGCTCTTTGAAGAGCGCTTCGGTAAAAAAATGCCTGAATTTATGGACTCTGATGTTTCGAAATTTCGAAATGAAACAACAGTTGATTTTTACAACTTCGCATCCGGTTATGCGTCATCACAGGGACTGAAAAACGTGATATGCTTTATGCCTCATCAACTTAGCGGAATGCAGAGTGTTACCGATAATCTTCTCAGCATAGACCTTAACAGAATATGCGCAATGGAAAATATTGATAATATAGGTACTGACCCTTATTGGTATGGGAGTGCGGAAATCGCAAAAACGGGTAATCCTTACGAATTTGTCTATAATTCTACAAAGCTTTGTGTAGATGTGGCAAACAGCTACAAAAAAGAGCATAATCTGTGGATTCAGACCTATAACGTTCCCGCAGGCCGTGAGGATGAAATAATTACAGCCTATGAAGCAGCATACGATGCAGGTGCACGCAATGTTATTGCCTGGAGCTACCGCGGCGGCGAGGCAAATGATTATCGGGCGAAAAATGTAGAGAAAACCTGGTTTGCAACCAAGGAGGGCGCAAGAAGAATAAAGTCTATGGACAGAGATCGCCTCCTTGATGAAAACAGAAAAAAATACATGAAATAAAAAATTACTGCTTTCGTCATGTGACGAAAGCAGTTTTTTATGGTGTAATATACTTAACTCCCATTATAGCCTTAGTTATCACAGATTTTTAAACATTATAATACACATTTTCATCGTCTTGAGCATATCGATTATTCAATGTAAACGGTCTGTCCTTTTCGACAATACGAATTACGACGGACTTTAGCATGTACCGTGTTCATCAAAGAGATTATCTTGTTTTCCAAACAAAATTGCTTTTTAAAAAATCCATCATATTGTCATTACATAAATCTTCCAAGTTAAGATATTAAGTTTTTCATTCAATCCCTTATAGACTATATATTTAGAACTACGGCGCTCTAACAAAAAAAGAGCAACCCTGTTCTTTGTTTACAGCGATAAAAATTTTACCGAAGATACAACTTGACTTATTCTTAAAGGAGAGTTATAATACGAAGAAAAAGTATGCGAGAAACAGGTCTGCATTTGGGAGTTGCGTTTGTGATGTGTTATTCGCCAAACACATAACTTTTCTTTGAGATTTTTACTTCCCAAAAAAGCTTGACCACATATCTGACCACAACGAGAAAATTTCTGCACGTGAATAACGGAAACAATGTGCAAAACGGTGCGATTCTGCGGAACACACGGACTATATGTAAACTATGGTAGCCAAAAAATGCAAAAATCTCAGTTCGGGTACTGGAGACCGTGGGTTCTCCCACGGCTCGCAAACATAGTCGTTGCGCGTCGGGCGTTCCTCTCTCCTTCAACTCCTTGTTTTGCTCGGGCACTTCGCGAAAAACACTCCTCGACTATTTTTCCCTCGCTTACCCGCCGCTTCGACCATTTTTAGCGGTTTTGACCGCAAAAACCGCAAGGATTTCCTTGCGGTTTTTTAATTTCTTCTAAGGAGCGTGCATTATGGATAAGGTCACATATTTTGATGTGGAATATGCAAATTCAAAAAGCAAGGCGATATGTCAAATGGGTATTGTATGCGAGGATTTCAACAATCACGAGCCTTTTTACCCCGAACTTGATATCTATATAAATCCGGAGGAAGGATTTGATGCTCACTGCATTCGTGTGCATGGTATTACTGCGTCTAAAGTTAAGGACGAGCCTAATTTCCCACATATATGGAATGATATTGAAAAATACTTCACCAATTCTGTAATAGTGGGTCATAACGTTGCTTCTTCAGATTTGGACGCTTTAGTTAAAAACCTTCGCAAATACAATTTGGATATTCCCGAATTCTACTATGTATGTACTTACGACCTAGCAAGAAAGTTTGTACCCTCTTATGCGGTAGAAAACTACAGCTTGGCTACGCTTTGCGAATACTTTGAAATTGATATAGATTCCGAACATAATGCTTTTGACGATGCATGTGCTTGTTCTGATCTTTTCAATGCTAGGCAGTGTAATTTTTTATTTTAAAAAGCTATCACAACACATTTTTCCGTTGTGATAGCTTTTGTTGACTATACGATTGTTTTCTCATAGCAATTAATATTTTAAAACCAACCTTATCGCATCAGATATCATTGCCATAAACTCCGCGGTCGACGGAGTGCTTCCGTTTGCTATGGTGTAGCCGAAGTATTTGTCCAATTCAACTTTATTTCCGTTAGCAAGTGTTTCACTGACAGCTCGTGCTATGCATTTTTCAACGCTTGACGTGGTACTATTGTGCTTTTGTGCAACCTCGGAATAAAGCTTTTCTTTATTCAATATGTAATCGGAATCCTCTACTAATAAAAGAATTGCGCTTACAAGATAATCGTATCCCTTAAGTCGTTTCGGAACCCTTAATGCTTCGAGCTTTTCAGCGATCATTTCTTTTATTTTTGGCAATTTGCTTTCAAAATCTTTCAGATTTAATACTCCTTCAATACTCCGGAAAGTCGAGAACCGAGGCTCCGCCGGTCAACATTTTCGTTATTTTTTCAGGCTCTTTTTTGTATATTTCGAGGAATTTGCTCCACGCGCAAAGGCTTTTTCCGCTTCTTTTTTCGGTGGGAACGGTATCATCAGAGGGAATTATTCTGTCTAAAAAGAAAGTAAATCCGTTCCATTCATAAGCGTAGCCGGATCTTTTTGCACGACAAGGATTCCCGTCATCTCCCTGCACCAAAATCCAATATTCCTGCTTTTTGGAGTTCGCCATATCGGTGATAACCTCGGGGGCGACTTCCTCGTATGCAATGTTGTTTTCCGTTGCATACTGAATCGCATACGAGCCTCCGGGAGCTTTTATAACCAGATTTTTGCAATCTCCAAAGGCTCCTTCGGTAATAGCAACAACACTGGCAGGTATATATATTTCTTCCAGATTAGCTAGATCTAAATTGGAGTCATAAATCTCTTTCACTCCATCGGGCAAGCATATACGCATCAATTCCGTGTTGTCGAAGGCTGCGGCCAGAATTGTTTCCGTTCCTTGAGGAACAACAAAGTCGCCTTGCTTTTTAGGCGGACAGGAAATCAACTTCTTGCCATCTCCGGAAAATAATACGTCATCATAAACACTTGCAGCCGTGCAGTCGGTGGCAACCTCAAAACTTTTAAGATTAGAAAGTCCGCAAAAAGCGCACTCTTCAATGAATTTAACGTTTTCTCCTATCACAACAGTTTCGGTTTCGCAAATATGATCCCAATTGTAAAGATCGTCTATATCCTCAAACGGAATTGGCTCTGGCTCCTCCGGATCAAAACAAAACGCCGATATTGAATGAATGTTCTCAGGGATTTCTACGATTTGCGCTGATGGGAGTATGTATTTTTTCAGAACACCGTTTTCAATTACTTTTACATAATAGCTCATATTAAATCCTCTTTTTCAATTTATTAAATTATTAAAAAATTATTAAAAGCGTAATCGCGTTAACATAATGATAAACAAATTAAAATTCTTCAAAATCAAGCCCACGCTTTTTGGCAAATTCTACTGCATAAGAACCTTTTGGAGCCTTGATTTTCATACCCTCGTAGTAATCGAAATCTTTATCAATCCCAATCTCAACAACACTTGAAGGAATCGTCAGCGAAGCTACATCGTCGTACCCAAAGCAACCGGCGCCAAGACGTGTTACGCCGTCGGGAACAATGAAATTGCATTCTTCGTCGGTATCCAAAATCCAAAGCAACGTGGAACCGTCCTTCGTATATAAGCCGTCTCCTTTGACAATGCCACAGGGCGAGTCGGGATGTATCTTTATTTTTTGAACAAAAGTATCAACGAATGCGCCTTCCTCAATCTTTTGTACCGAGGCGGGAATTATAACCTTTGCAATATCGCTATAAAAACATTCCCATTCGCCCTTGGTAAAAACGCTTTTGCCGATTGTCTCAACGCCGGAAGGAACCTCAAAGGTCTTGCTACGATATCCAAGGCAAGATATCAGTTTCCCACGAACCGATCCGTTATGCATCGGCTTTTTATCATCGGTTTCCCACACAATAACGTACAGATCCTTCTCTTCTTCCCAATCGCTTTTCTTTTTGTAAAATCTCATTTCGTATATCATAATAATTTTCTTCCTTTTTGCAGTGATTGCTTTGCGCTAACTTTACTTAATTATAACACGATTTTTTGTTTATTTCAACACTCAATATTCCTGCCGAAAGTCAAATCTTACGGCAGGCCTTTGCTTTGTTGACTTGCACTCTTAAATTCTCTTTGCCAAAGAGCACCTTTGTCAATACCGTAGATGCGTTTTGCTTCTTCAATTGCTTTCGCCTGCGAAAGTGCTTGGACTATGTAGGTATATCTGTGTCCGCCAATTAAGAAGCATACTTCCCACTGTTGAATAAAGTTATCTCCTTTCTGTAGATTTATTATTAATAAATTTCTTGTATCCAGTTCTGTATTCACTCACCGTTGATTTGTTTGCTGATGAATAGTCTTCGTTTTTAGTTGTGCCATCGTATTCCCAGCTACAATGCGGACAAATAAAGAAGTCATCAAGCGTTTCATTTTGGCGTATAGGACAGGTTACAATTTTAAAACCGTATTCAAGAAATTCTTTAGTTTTTCGAAGGTCGATATTCTTATCCATGTTGCGCTCCTTCTTTCCTCATAATTTCATTAAACTCCTCGGGATAATTTATCTTATACCACATAAAAGTGAGCGATGTGCGAAGGCTTTCGACATTATGCGCCTTCGGGAACATATACTGTATTTTTTCGGCATACGGGATAAACCACTCGGGTAGGTCGAGATATTCAAGCAGGGCATATGACTCTGCATCAATTCCGTTTCTTGCAAAAATGCCGTAACGAATCTTCATAGCAAGATTATACGCTATGCCGACGTCCTCGTGTCCCGCCTCGCGAAGCTTGTCGCGAAGAAGCATAAACACATCGTCTCTGTGAGTGGGGATATCTCCGATATCGCATATTCCGTCACGGATCAGACACTCGGCATTATTGCACCAAGTGTTCGTGCCGTGCATTGCGCCCATAAACTGCAAAAGGTCATAATAGTTCTTCGGCGAAGCGAGGTGCAATGCCTCTTTCATATCAAGGAATTTTGGCGTGAAATTCGGTATATTATCTATATCGCCGTTTGCGAATGCTTCTATAATGCGAGGGTCGGAAAGAAGCTTTCCCCCAAAACCGTCTCCAAATAAGTCTTCCCCCGTTTCCTCACACAACCGCGATTTGCGCTCGTACAAATCAAACGGTATTATCGTTATGTGCGGAAAATCGTCGTACTTACCGTCTACTGTGTCAACGTCTTCTTCGAAGTCGGATTCTCCGTCGAAGGGGAGAAAGACGAATTTCACAGGGGCATAGTCGGGTTTTGTGAGTGTGCAGATTCGATATAAACCGCCCACCTTTTCTCTAACTATTTGCTTTGCTTCTTCCATAAATTTCGGGTTAACCCAAACATTTGGCCAAGGCCTGCGTGCCATTACGATATGCATTTCATAAGAAATTTCAAAACCTTCTGCGCGCATCGCTCCGCCGCATTCGCAAATCTTGTTCGGCATATCCCAGGGCAGCGCACGTGCACTTATAAACTCGGTTTTCTTGCATACGGGACACAAGTAGTGAAGCGGCAAGGGATTTTCACACATACCGAGAAGATATGCCGTAAAGCAGGAGCCGTCTGTTCCTCCAAGCGTGGCTGCATATCCTTTTTCCTTTGCTCGACGTCTTATTTCCGTGACGAGATCCCAAAAAATTACACTCTGCGTTTTTTCAAAAACCATCTTTTCGCTATAAAAGCGGTTAAGTATATGAATGTCGGGCATATCACCGTAAATATCATAAAGCGCTTTTTCTGCCTTTTGCCAAAGCTCCTTTTTGATTTTTGCTTTTGAGATGTTCATATTAGTTTTCTCCTTTTAATTTTCTTGATTCCCTAAGAAGCGCACAGTCCTTTACGAGAATATCTCCGGGTTCGATAAGCTCTGCATTAAGGTAATGGTCTATGCTGTCCTCATATGTGCCGCCCTCACCATCAGAGCAAATGCCGTAAATTTTATAATCGTGCATACAAAGCGTACTGTATTTCTCTTTGATTTCCTCCTCGCTCATATAGTCGGTTACGACCAAGGTGTCGTTGTAATAGGTAGGAAGAGCATACTTGCCGGCACACTCGCAGATAATATCTCCTTTCTTAAAAGGATGCGGAATTGGTAAACAAAGGTTTTCAAAAAGGTGCAGGACTTCGTAATCTTCATCGGACATAATAGGATCCGCCGAGAACTTATAAGCTTCAAGATTGGGCGTGAGATAAAGATAATCGCCAATATCGTGAGATATTCTCCTGATGTTAAAACGAACAGGTCTTGGCGAATCGGGATATTCGTCATAATTTTCGTTGAATGAGTGAAGAATCGCATCAAATACGTCTTTATAAGAGGAATAAACGTTTTCATCGTATACCCATGCGTTTTTCGGCTCTTTGTAGTACACCCAAAAATCATATATTGCGTCTTCTACGTCCGCTTGAAACCGCTTAATATATTCGGAAAGTGTCCACATATATTCCTCGAGGAACTCGTGAAGGCTCGCCCTCTCGGCGTGGTTTTCATGCGCAGGGATGGGCATATCGGGCATATTGTTGATTATCCAATCAAACGCATCTTCTTTTTCCGAGAGAGTGTGATCCTTCGATTGCCAAACAATAAAAGCTGCAGTTAAAGCGTCGGGTCTGTAATCGATATCTTTAAGATGCTTGCGCACAGTATTTGAGTTTATAAATTCAAGAATGTTCATTGTTTTCTCCTTAATAGATATAGCCTTTCGAGCATTTAATACAATTGGCAAGAGATAGTGGCTCATCGGTTGCAAATAGCTGTAATGTTTTAATATATCCTTTTGTAGCAGCATAAGAAATAAAATTCTGATTTGAAAGCCATTCAAGCGCTTCGCTTTCTATTTGTATTCCTGCTGTACACAAACCTGTTACGAGAAAATCCAACTTTGATTCTTTGTCAGGATCATCGATATGTATGTGCGCACCTGTTGACAAAAACGAGCTAAGCTCTTCTGATAAGCCTTCACCTACAATTTCTGATTTTGAGCTCACAACAATAGCCTTTTTGCATGTTAAAAAGTAAGAAAAGAGCATTTCTTGCGTGGTGGTTTTTCCAGCCAACCGATCAAAATCGTCTATGATTATTACATCAACCGAAGCAAATATTTTTCTCCACGATTTGCCGTTGCCATTAGCAATAGAGTCAATAATGCTTTGACATATCTCATCAGCATTAAATATCTTTGCGCCTTCACCTGCGCCCCACTCACCAAACGCGGGCTTGTAAAACTTGTTTCGTTTTTCACGATATTTTTCGAGAAAACGGGTCTTCCCGCTTCCCACATTGCCGATTATCACAACGGGAGAAAATCCTAGCGGATTTAAGGCAAGGCTTTCAATTTGATCGTCATAATTGTACATCGTTTTCTCCTTTACAACTTTTAAATTTCATACACTCTCCATACCAGTTAAGATAAACAGTGCCGGTTTTTCCGAATTTATTCACAATTGTGACCTCGGCTAAGTTTGTTCGCTCGTTATCCATAGCGTCACGGTAATAGTCTTCGCGGTAAAGCAGAACCATGGTATCCGTATTTTGAGCTATATAGCTTTCAACATCACTTGTATTAGGTCTTTTATCTTCTCGATATTCCAAACGCTTTGATAGATTATGTGTAAACAATATGGGAACGGAGAATTTCCGAGACAGATTTCTCATATCAATCGTTGCGATTTCTTTATAATTACCCGGGATCAAATTACAATTAAGAGAAAACATCACTCCCAGATAATCAAAGACAATCATTCCAAGATTATCTATTCTTGAAATTTTCTCTTCCATATCCGAAATACCGTTATACGCCTCATCGTCAATAATAATATTCAGCCTCTTAATAAACTCCATACTGTCATTAAGTAATTCGAGTTCTTCCTTCGAAAAAATGCGTTTCCTTATGCTATTTATTTCTACTCCGGATAATATAGACAACAGTCTTGCATAAACCTGTTCCGCTGTCATTTCATAAGAAAATATATACACGCATTTTTCGCTTTTTCTTGCAAAGGCGAGAGCCAAATTGAGTGCCAAAGCCGTCTTACCCATACCGGGACGGGAGCATATTGATATAAGACTCGCACCGTCAAGCTTGATGTGCTCGCCAAGTAATTCTGATTCAGTCGCTCCTTCTTTGTAAAACACAGGTATGTATTCGTTAAACTTAAGTATCATTTCAACCTCCGAATATATTTTCTTTTATGATAATTTGCACAATTACGCTACTTCCTCTTGCTTTACGGAAAGCTCGGTGAATATGTGCCTAAGCTCGCTTTCGAGTCGCTTGATCGTATCCACTATACCCGAGGAATATTCAAGTTGCTCTGTCAATTCGAGCTTTTTCTTTTTGAGCTCATCAAGCGTATGCTGTTTCGCCTCAATCTGCCTACCAAACTTAGTAAAGAAATTGTTGATACGCTTTATGTTTCCGTACAAAGAGTCGCTCGCTTCCATATAGTAATTGATTCCGTTGCGTGAGAGAACGAGGAATGCCTTTCCGTTTTTATGTCGTGAGGCAAGGATTGAAAATTCGGAAATTTCACATATCTTTTCGTTTTCACCTTTGTTTTTCTGCCAGGTTATCATGGCTTGTGCGAGCGTTGGGATTTTGTCAGTAATTGCGGATATATTAGCCTTTACGTATTCATTGTTTTCTTTGGTAAGGTTGAGTTCGGTTTTTGCTTCTGTGATTTTAAGCTCAGTTTCTCGTATATCCGCCCTTACTCGTTCCTTTTGCGCAAGCTCCTGTCTGTAAACCATACGGGCATTACGAAGCTCGTTTTCCTTCTCAACGTATTCCTTCATGAGAGGCTCGGAAAGTGCCAGCGCCTTTACCTGTGCATAATTCAGTTCATCATTTTCGAGATCCTCAATGCTTCTTACATTACTCGTTCCACCGAGAAACTGCGATATAAAGTGCTGCTTTGTCTGAAGAATCTGCCAAGAATAAGAATCAAAGCTACCTTCCACAATATATCGGAAAATGTTTATTTCCTTATTCTCGTTTCCGCGGCGCAGAATACGTCCCTCTCGCTGCACCATATCAGCAGGACGCCACGGCACGTCAAGGTGATGTATCGCCTTTAACCTTGTCTGAACGTTAGCGCCTATACCGAGCTTAAAGGTAGAACCGATAAGAACACGCACACGTCCTGCGTTTACGTCGTCATAGAGCTTTATTTTTTCATCCTCGGTCTTGCAGGAATGAACAAAGGCTATTTCGTTTTTAGGAATCCCACATTCTACAAGGCGATCCTTCATCTCCTTATACACGCTATACGATGCGCCCTTCGGTGTGGAATAGTCGCAGAAAACAAGCTGGGAGCTACCGGGAGTTTCATTATATATTCTCGCTACGTTTTTAACGCAGCAATAAACCTTGCTATACTCGTCATAAAACTGCTCTTTACCCACTAGATTAAGAGAAAGAGCTGCCTTTCTTCCGTCAGTACTAACCTTCAACATATTGTCTTTCTTTCGGTCTACATCTCCATTGCGTATACGCTCGGTACGCTCGTAGATTTCCTTCATATAGTCATCAAGTTCACGACTTTTCTCTATTACGTCATCGGTATATCCGAGAAGCTCGGGCAAACCGTCCTTACTAACACTGTGGAAGATAGAAACCCCTGAAAACATACGTGAAAGCTCCGGCAGGTTGTGAAACTTTGTAAAACGCTTGATTATACGAAAGCTTGCCGCATTGACGTCTATCTCGCATACATCCTCTATCACTGCAAAGGTTTTTGCCCAGTTATCGAAGCGTTGCAGTTCATTTTCGGCAAGGTCATTATACTGAAGATAACACTGCATTGCGTATGTGTCGGATATAGAATTGGACAGAGGTGTACCGGTAGCAAAAACCACTCCGCGACCACCGTTCATTTCCTGAACACAGTGCACTTTTTCAAGCATTTCAAGGCATTTTTTCGACCCCTTTGTATTTATTCCTCTCAGATTTTTCATAGTGGTTCTAATAGGAATGTTCTTGAAATTGTGCGCCTCGTCAACAAACAGAGTGTTTATATCCAAATCCTCAAAAAAGATACCGTCGGTAGATTCCGAAATGCACTGTGTAAGTTCGCAGATAACCTTACGTACACGCTCGACCTCGCGGCTTATGCTGGTTGAGGTGTGATTGTCTCGGCTTAATTTTGCCATACGCTTTTGCAGTTCAGATATCACGTTTCCCATGCTTTTCGAAATATAATCTGATGAAAGATGAATCATTTCAAATGAGCTGTATGCCATAATTATTCCGTCGTAATCTTCCTTCTGTATCTGTCGAAGCACCTTGCCTCTCTTTTCCGGAGTGAATGATTTAGGCTCGACCGTCAACACCTTAGCCTGTGGGTAAAGCTCGCAAAACATTCGTTCCCACTGACCTACAATGTTGTTAGGAACTACGAAGAGATTTTTTCTTGAAAGTCCTGATTTGCGCATCTCCATAGCTGCGGCTATCATAATATAGGTTTTTCCTGAACCCACATCAAAGGAGAGGAGCGTGTTAGGAGTAGATATTATCTTTTGAACGGCATTCTTCTGGTAATCAAAGAGCTTGATATCGGGATTCATATCGACAAATTTAAGTCCGCTACCGTCGTAGCTTACAACCTCGTATTTTCCAAAAATTCGGTTATATGCATCGGCAACCTCAAGTTTCCTATCTTCATCCTTCCATATCCACTCCTTAAAAGCATCTTTTATTGCTTTCTGCTTTTCAAGTGCGGCGATAGTTTCAACCTCGTCGTACTCTGTGCCGTTGTGAATTTTTATATCTCTGAGGTTTAACGTTGACTCGAGTATATGTAAGGCGCTTATTCGTCTCGTTCCGTATGTAGTAAATATTTCACCCGCAGAGCTTACGTTCTTACAAACGTACCAATAGCCTGTAATAGGCTCGTGTTCCACAAGTGCTCTTTCCTTGTTTCCGGGGATGTAAGTTCTGGTTACGTTGTCGTAAATATAGGAAACGTAAGGCTTGACTTTAAAGACCTGTTTTATAAAATCGGATATAATATCTGCGCTGATCCACGGCACGCCAAGAGATACCTCTATTTCTGTATACGGAGTTGTGTGGACGTTTTTTTGCCGTTCCTTTTTTTCTTTTTCATCATATTTTTTTGCTGCCTCCTCCTTAACATCCCTTGTTAAGATCGCTCGCTGATATATAGCCATCCATTTGTCAAGAGTGAATGAGGAAAGATCCTTCTCGGAGAGCATATCTATCAATTCGTCTGCGGGAAAATCAAGCGGCTTGGAATTCTCCTCATCTGCTGTTGGAGCCTTTCTGTAGAGATTATTTTCATATGCATTATAATCTCTTTCCATAAGCTCCTCAGCAATTTGCGCTCCAAGCTTTTCCTTTGGTACCGAGGTGAGTATTTTGGAAACGATAAAATCCTTGTCCCTGCCTGCATAGAGAGGCAAGCCGTTTCTTAAGAGAATGTTTTTTAGTTCTACCTTCCAGAGCATAGACAGTTGGGCATCTCGGTCAACCATTACGTTCTTTCCGGCCCCGCGAATTTGCTCTATACTCCCCTCGGTCACCAGAAGAATTCCCCACTCCTTTGGAATCTGATTTTCTATACCGCGTTTATGAGCTTCTCCTATTACAACGTAGTTTTCATCAAAAAACTCCTCGTATGATTTTATCTGCGAGTCAAGCCTTGCATAATTGTCGTTATCGCTTTTTATCTCAAATCCGATAAGCTTGTCGGTAACGAGCATCACGTCGCATATAGAAAAGCCGATGCTTTTTTCCTGGTATATACGGTGCTTTTTATATTTGATTTTCAGATATTCAACCAATATCTTTCTTATTGCGGGATCTTGCATTTATGTACCTCTGAAAATTATTCTATAGTTGTCTTAATAAGATCTATGAAAAGCGCGGGAGAGATTCCCTCTTTATATTTGAAACGGTCTACAATGTAAAAGCAATAATCCCGGTTCTCATCGTTCATATCTAGCGAATTGATGAAAATGTAAGGATCAATTCCGTTTATGGGGCCGTCATCATCGCCGGTCATTATAAGATTTGGCGTTTTTTTACCCGCAAAGGCTACACGATACATATAGGTGGTTGCCTCAAGCATATCGTTTTTTTCCATTCCAAACTTCCGCTTCATTTCATATATTTCGTCGATATCTTTCTTTTCAAGCGTTCCAAGACAAAAACGCGAAAAGATTCTCTCTGCCAATTCAAAAATCGCCAGGTCCTCCTTCATAAATTCATCGTTTCCGCAATGCTTATAATAGCTTTTGTAATCATAATTTTTTAGTCTGCCGTTGCCGTCAAATATTGAGTTTTTTTCAGTAGCATACTTTCTGATAAGATCGCGCATAGCCGCCATAGCGCTCTCGAAAGATTCAAAAACTTTCATCTTATACTTCATTCCGGCAATATGACCGTTATCATAGTTTTCTCCATCAAAATCCGCTCTTTTCGTCAGTACCCATACGTTTTTCATGTCTTTCTCCTTTATTTTTAATATCCGAAATCTTATATTTGCACGGTAATGTCTCGATTTTTATAGCTCCGCCAAGCAAATAATTATTATCAGCTTTTATCTTTCTGTTTCTCCTCCAATTTATTATTTGTCTCCAGCATCTTTCTCTTGGTAACAAAATGCGAAGTCCAGGTATCAACGCAGAAACATGCGAGAACACCGCTTGTAAAAACGCCTGTATCCATATGTACCTTTATGTAATCTTTGATAGTTTTCGGCTTTTCTTCTCCGCGATAGAACTCAACAATTCTCGCATCACCAAATACGGACATCGAGCTTGTATGACCGTAAAATACGCATTTGCTATTTTGAGGTAATACATCAGGACTCTTAAATTTTCTATTGTAAAGAAACTCCTCAATCGGCGCTGTTGCAAGCATCTGTACTTTTCCGTTGCCGTCGAGAGGGACACCCGCGTGAACGCAAATAAAATCTTCGGTTTCTATATAATACGGTAGGCTTTCTATAAACTCTACCAATTCCCACGTGAGAAGATTACCGTCCCCCTGTATATAATCGCGTAAATTTTCAAGGACGAAATCATAATCGTCATTCTCCCGCATCATTGCATAATAGTAATTTAAAAACGCTTCTTCGTGGTTTCCGCGAATCGCGTAAACATTCGGCATTTCAGAAATAAGCTTCAAAAGCTTTACCGAATCATCGCCCTTCTCGATAATATCACCACAAATATAAAGCTCGTCCTTTTCAGAAAAACCAATCTTTTTCATAAGCTCTAAAAAGAGTGAATATTCTCCGTGGATATCAGAAATTACATATCTCATTTAACGTAAAATTCCTCCATAGTATCAAGACAAATACATCCAAGTCCATAACCGAATACGGCACCGCAATCGATAGCTATATGGTCTTTGTTTTTATATATTCTGCCTTCTTTAGCGCCCTCTATCGCCGCAGTTGGAGTGTGACCCGTGACAAGGTATTTGCCGCATTTTGCAAACTTTTGTTTACTATAATCCTCTCTGTGGAATGCTAAATCCTCTATCATATAATCTGAAAGCGGTCTATCATCACTATAATCTCTTATACCGCCGTGACAGAGAACAAACTCCCTCTCACCTATCTTAAGTTCGGCATAGTGGCGAAAAGAATCTATTGTCATAAGCGCGAGCTTTCGGTCTTTCCGCGAGAGTTTCTTATATTCGTTATAAGTTGCAGTACCACCGTCACATTTCCACGCGTCGACAAGATCATACATATCCTCAAGCTGGCCGGGTCGAAGGCTTGTATCGAGATTTGAAAGAATGATCAGCGACAAATAATCGTGATTTCCCATCAAGGCGATAATGTTATCCCTCTCGGCAATATCAAGAACTATCTTTAGTCCTTCATCACCGCGGTCGACAAAATCTCCTAGAATATAAAGAGTATCTTTTTCGCTGAACTTAATTTTATCGAGCATCTTAACATAAAGGTCATATCTGCCGTGCAGATCGCTCATTGCATAAATCATTTTTGAACTCCTTTCTCGCTTGTCTGCGGTTGCATTATATCAAAACCTATGTCCGTTTTTCAGTACATTAGCAAAAACCGAGGAAACTGTTTTCGATTGAGCTATTATTTCTTGTCGGAATTTGTGATATATAGATATTATCAAATCTTATGTACTGAAATTGTCGCATAACTGTTGAATTTTGGCGAATTTAGTGGTATAATGTAATTAAATGTTAAAAATTTCATTCACTAGGAGGAGCGTATATGCTGTCAAAATCCAAATATTGTGCATTCGTTCAATGCCCTAAAAACCTTTGGCTTGGGGTTAATAGACCCGAGCTTGCCGTAAAGGATTCTTCCGCAGAATCCCGAATGGAAGAAGGAAATATAATCGGCGATCTTGCTATGCAAATTTTCGGTGACTTCGTAGAGGTTACTGCATATAAGGAAGACGGCAAACTCGATCTTACAAAGATGATTGCTGATACAAAAGCTTTGATGGATAAAAAAGCTCCTGTAATTTGTGAAGCATCCTTCTCATATAACGGCGATTATTGTGCGGTGGATATACTTAAGCGTGAGGGCGACGGATATGCTATATACGAGGTGAAAAGCTCTACCGGATCAAAGGACGTCTATATCACCGATATTTCATACCAGAAATATGTCCTCGAGCACTGCGGTGTCAACGTTGTCGGCACTTATCTCGTTTGCATCAATAGCAATTATGTTTTTGACGGTGAATTGAAACTGGAAGAACTTTTTGAGATGGTCGATGTTGCCGACGATGTTGAAAAAGAGATAACCTGTGTTGAAGCGAACGTGAAAGAGGCAAACGTTGTTTTATCCGAAAAGAATGAGCCAAATCTTGACCTCTCAATTGGATGCCATAAGCCTTATCATTGCGCATTCTGGAAGTACTGTACAAAGCATTTGCCTTCTCCGTCTGTTTTCGACTTATATGGAACGGGATTCGGCTTTGAGAAGAAGCTTGATTATTATAAAAGTGGAGTTTGCTCTTTTGAAGAAGCCTCACGCGACAAAACAATCATGAAAACCAAAATCCGCTCGTTGCAGATCAGCCACGAGATAAACGATCTTCCGACACATATAGACAAGGACGGCATCAAAGATTTCCTTAGCACCTTGTGGTATCCCCTTTATTTCCTTGATTTCGAAACCATGCAGACTGTCATCCCCGAATTTGTCGGAACAAAGCCGTATGCACAGATTCCGTTCCAATATTCTCTTCATTATAAAGAAAATGAGGGCGGAGCGCTTCATCACAAGGAATTTCTTGCCGAGTCCGGAGAAGATCCCCTTCGCAAAATATCCGAGAGCCTTTGCAAGGACATTCCCGACAATGCCTGCGTGATAGTGTTTAATCAAGCCTTTGAATGCGGACGACTTGGCGAGCTTGCTTCTTATTTCCCTGATCTTTCGGAGCATCTCTTAAAGATTAGAGAAAACATTCGAGATCTCCTAGTGCCCTTCCGCAAAGGATATTACTACAATCACAGAATGAACGGCTCATTCTCAATAAAAAGCGTGCTTCCTGCTATCTTCCCGGATGATCCTTCGCTTGATTACCATAATCTTGAAGGCGTTCACAACGGTGGCGAAGCAATGACCATTTTCCCGAAAATAAAAGACCTGCCCCCAGAGGAACAGGCTACCATGCGTAAAAACCTTTTGAAATACTGCGAACTCGATACCTACGCTACCGTAAAGGTATGGGAAGAGCTTGTGAGAGTTAGTAAGTGAGGAAAAAATTATGTGTAAACTTATCAAAATTACGCAGACCAGAAAAGAAATTATCAATAAATTCCCAATAGCAGATCGAGACAATTACATTTATAAAAACATTGAAGAGGCCGTTAAGGATTCTCTCAGAAGAGCTTTTAAGGATTTTAATTTTAGAACGCTGAAAAAGAAAAGTAATAATTATCCCAAGCTTACAGAAAATACAACAATTACAAATTTTCTCATTGAAGAGTTAAATAGTTTTATAAAAAAGTTTGTCGATTATTTTTCAAACAAGGAAGATGATTTTGATAAATGGCACCATGAAGCTTGCGAAGAATTTCTCGACGTGTTGATAAAATATTATCCCGATGCTAAATATGGCAAAGCACAAAAAATAGTCAATATGATGTTCAAGTATTTATATTGTATGAACTTCGGTGACAAAGATAGCTGGGTGGTTTTGGACGAAGACTACTTTTCCAAGTGCCACTTAACATTAGATTCATTTACGCTTGAATGGTTTTACCGTGAGGTTGTTGAAAATTGGTATAACAAGAAAGATAGCAAGCAAAGAGGCGCAAAGATATATAAGACGAAATTTGATTCGTGGAGCAATCTTGAATACCAAATCCCAGAGAGAAGCTACGAAGATTACGCAGCAGTAGACTCTAAGTGTAAGGCTGAGGACAATTGTCGTTTAATCAAAAATGAAGATAAATATTTTTATCACTATATGTTCTTTGTAACAATTGTTAGAAAATATTTTGTTACAACGACCGACCCAACAGATGAACAAAAAAGATATTTAGGAAAGACTCCTTTTCAAGCGGAATTTTACATTTGGCCGGATATTCAGATGCATTTAACAGCCGAAGCATTGTTTGGACAGTCTATCGGCCAAGAGCAAGCAATTGCCGAACTGGAATCGGTGACACATAAAAGATTCACAGATTTTAACGAAGCGCAGAAATACTATAGAAACTTGGATAGAAAAACTAAAGGAATAATATTGATAAAAAAACTCGAATTCATTGACCGTAAATGGTAACACTGGAGAATAAAAATGGAACCTAAAAAGTTAGCTCTGCTTCGTATCTGGCAGATACTACTCAAGCACAGCGATTATGATCACCCTCTGACGCAAGAGGAGATAATTGACTACCTTTATAAAGAATACGGCATTGAAATGGAGAGAAAGGCTATCGGTAAAAACATTGCCGATCTTCGCGATGCAGGTATTGATATAGGCTCTCGCCGCGCCGGCAGTTATATTGATAGCCGTGATTTTGAGGATTCCGAGCTTCGCCTTTTGATTGACGGAGTTCTTCAAAGTAAGCATATCACCGCCAAGCACTCAAAGGATCTGATTGAGAAGCTCTGCGGACTCTCCAACAAGTATTTTCGCTCTCACGTAAAGAACGTTTATTCTGTCAACGATTGGAGCAAAACAGATAACCAGGCGCTTTTCTATAACATAGACGTAATCGACGAAGCTATTGCCGAGGGCAAACAGGTGGAATACGATTACAACAAATACGGAGTCGATAGAAAGCTACACAAAAGCTCTTTCGCACGCCTTAGCCCTTATCAGCTTATCTTACATAACCAGAGATATTATCTTATGGGGTATAGCAGTTACTGGGGAAATATGACCTTCCACCGTCTTGATCGCATAACCAATATGCGTGTTTCCGAAAGACCTGCAGTTCCCCTCTCGAGTGTACCGGGATACGAAAAAGGTATCGATTATAAGCAGATTGCATCCACGATGCCCTATATGTATACCGACACACCCGAGCGTATTGAATTCATCGCCGATGAGAGAATCGTTGATCAGATCGTAGACTGGTTTGGTCTTGACATCAAAATGTCGGCTATTCCCGATGATCCCGGCAAGGTTAAGGTCGATCTTTTTGCCAGTCCCAACGCTATGGAGCACTGGGCATTACAGTACCTCAACTATGTTGAAGTGACGAAGCCGGAGAGCCTCAGAAATAAAATAAAGGCGAGTCTTGCGGAAGCTATAAAGAAGTATTAATAAATATAAGGAGAAATGAAACAGTGATCGACTTTGCACATAAATCTGTAGAAAATGAAAAAATAAAATTCGCCAATATGACCAGCAAGCAAAAACTCGTCGGTTTAACTTTCGACGATGCCGGATTTAAAATGGCGATAGCACGCGCAACGCGTGATTTAACTACCAGAACATTAAAAAACATATCCCAAAACAAAAACGACATCCTCGTTGATACGCTCAATGGTAGTGGCGACAGCTTTCTGAATAGGATTAAGGAATATTTTAATGGTCAGCCGAAGGATGAAGAAGCATTTGATATTTGGCACAACGAAAATTGCGTGAAGCTGCTGACTGAAATAAATAGATTTTACCGCAATTCCGATGGAACTGAAGTGTGTTATGGAAAGGCGCAGAAAATCCTTAATATGACCTTGAAGGGCTGCTATTGTCTTAACGGTGCAAACGAAAAAGAAGAGTATTTTAAATATTGCCATGTGCCGCTTGATTCCTTCACATTAGAGTGGTTTTCTCGCGATGTTGTTACATGGTTTAACAAAAAACCCGACCGCGGCGGTGATATTACTAAAGGAAGGATCTGTTCTTGGAGCGTTATAAAAAATATCAACGCAGAGTCCAATCGAGAAACCAGAACAGAAAGTTATGTTGCAGATATATCCAATAGAGTTTTCCTTATCAACTCGAAAGATTTCTATCATTATTCCTTTATTCAGGACATTATAAGAAATTATTTTGAAGATAATCGTGAAGAAGCCGGCAACATAACTCCCCTTCAAGCAGAATTTATTATTTGGCCCGAAATACAGCTTCATTTAGCCGCTGAATCGTTGTTCGGTCAATCAATCGGTCAAGAAGAAATGATCGAAAAAATCAACGAAGTTCAGCAAAAGCAAAACGCCGAGGCTTTGTGTAAAAAAAGAGAAGAATTAGCCGAACGCATTGCTAAGGGCAAGTCAAAAAACAAAACGGTAGAAAACGACATAGCAAAGTTAGAAAAGGCTATTGACGGTACAGAAGAGGCTAATAAGATTTACAAAAATTTACCTCTTGATATAAAAATTGAATTGCTGTCCGAAAAAATTGAGTTGATAAAGAGCTATTGCAACATCGCTCCGGATGCATCTGCGACATCGGACTAATTGTTTGATTTTATTTTCTTGGAAATACTTTATTGCGTCCCTTTTTCGGTACATAACATTTGGTATAATCCTCTCGAAAGAACATTTCGGGAGGATTTTTTATGCAGTTTTACAAGATATACGGTGAACTTGAGAAAACAGAGAACGGAGAGGGCGTAAAAAGAAAAAAGGATTATAAAATCGCCGCAAGAACGGCAGAGTTCAACGGAAATAATAACAAGAGCTACTGCTTCCTATCGGACATGGGCGATGAAGTTGCAACGTTTGGCTTAATCATAACAGACAGTATGAATCTCGTTGAGTTTACCGAGAAGTATGCAAAGCGTATAGGAGTCAAGGCTATGATGTCATTGCCGGACGAAATCACTCTAACTAATATGCAGAATCTTTTAAGCGGTGCTAACCGCCAGGGTTACCTCGAAGATGATGACGAGATTCTCGAACGCTTCGGAATGGCTAAGCTCGGAAGACGGTATAGCCTTGAATTCGGAGAAAATCTTGTTAATTACAAGGCTGAGTGCGATGAGCTCTTCGGCTCTGCACGAAAGCTCTTCGGCAACGAAACGCTTATACCTGAGCTTGAACGCATTTATGCAGGCGGCAAATCCGCTTTTGCTAGCGGGCATCCCGTGCACTATATCGTTGAAACGGACGACAGAGATACAAGGCGCGATATGTACAAGATTATTCTCGATGCGCTCTACGTTAACAACCGACTTGGCAGCTGCCGTTACACCTACCTTGATTTTCGTCCCGGCCAGAACTATTCGCAGATGGCTTTTGAATCTCTTTATAAGCTCGCAGAAGGCGGAGCTATGGTTATCCGCTACCTTGCAAACGATGATACCGAGGAGGACGCTGCATCTGGCGAGAGAGATACTGTAGAAAACATTTGCGAGATGGCAAAGCGCTATCGCAACAAGGTGCTGACGATTATTTGCTTCCCACGTGAATGCAAGAAAATCAAGGCGCAGTTCTATGAAAATCTCGGAACGATGTCTTTTATTGAAGTACGCGAGGATTTCGTTGACGGAAAATCCGCAAAAGATTTTCTCTCTTCTCTTGCAAAGAAAAGGCGCATTCGCACCGATAAAAAGCTTTTCCTTGACATTAAGAATGATCGCACATACCTTGCTCCCGAACTCGTGACTGTGTTTGATGAATGGTATAACGGAAAGCTCAAAAGCACGATTTATCCTCAATATAAGGATATAGCCACCGTACGCAAAAACACTATAAAAGCTTCTCCAAAGGGCTCGGCATACGATGAGCTTTCCGAGATGATAGGACTTACAGAGGCAAAATCGGTTATAAAAAAAGCTCTTAACTATTATAAAATGCAGAAGCTTTATGCCGAAAAAGGCGTAAAACAGGACAATCCTGCAATGCATATGATATTCACCGGAAATCCCGGTACTGCCAAAACGACTGTGGCTCGTTTGTTTGCTCGCATTATGAGAGAAAACGGACTTCTCTCGCGCGGACAGCTCGTTGAGGTGGGACGAGGCGACCTTGTCGGTAGATATATGGGATGGACAGCGCAAACTGTACAAAGCAAGTTTGCCGAAGCTTCAGGAGGCGTGCTGTTTATTGACGAAGCATACTCGCTCGTAGATGACCGAAACGGATCGTACGGAGATGAAGCAATAAACACGATAGTGCAAGAAATGGAAAATCACCGAGCCGATGTGGTTGTAATTTTCGCAGGTTATCCCGACAAAATGGAGGGATTCCTTGATAAGAACCCCGGTCTTCGTTCGAGAATTGCATTCCACATTCCCTTTGCCGATTACACCAGCACCGAGCTTTGTCAGATCGCTGAAATGCTCGGTAAAAAGAACGGAATGAAAATAGAAACTGCTGCCCTGGAGAAGCTTGAAAAAGCCTTTGACGTCGCTAAAACCAATACCGACTTTGGAAACGGCAGATACGTCCGCAACATTTTCGAGCAGGCCAAGATGAACCAGGCATCAAGGCTTCTTAAAAAGGACTACGAATCTATTACTTCTGACGAGATTACAACCATTACGGAAGAGGATATCGTCATTCCCGAGGCAAGAAAAGGCGAAATAAGGCGTATCGGCTTCTGTTAAGTACCTAAATGCGTACATAGCAAATGATAAAATAATCTTACAAACAAAAAGAGAGGAAATATAAATGAAAGCAATTAACAAAATTATCGGATACGCAGGCATCAAGAGTGAACTCAGACAGATCAGCGACATACTTAAAAACAATGAGATTTATAAGAAGCTCGGAGTTTCTGCACCGAGAGGTCTTCTTCTCTACGGCGACCCCGGCGTAGGAAAATCTCTTATGGCAACCGCTATTATCGAAGAGAGCGGAAGAAAAACTTTTACATGTCGCAAGGATAAGCCTAACGGTGACTTTGTGAAGCATATCAAGGATACATTTGACAAGGCTGCGGCAAACGCACCTTCAATCGTCTACCTTGACGATATGGACAAGTTCACAAACGGTGACGAGAGGCACCCCGATGCAGAGGAATACGTAACTGTACAGTCTTGCATTGATGAGGTTAAGGGTAAGGAGGTATTCGTTCTTGCAACCGTTAATAATATCCGCAATCTCCCCCATTCTCTTTACAGAGCAGGCAGATTTGATCGCACAATTGAGGTTGCAGCACCTCACGGCAAGGACGCAGAAAAAATCATCGATCACTATCTCAAAAGCAAAAAGTTCGTAGAGGGTGCAGATCACAAAACTATCGCAAGAATTATGGACGGACGCTCTTGCGCAGAGCTTGAAACGGTCATCAACGAAGCAGGTCTTTACGCGGGATACGAGCGTGCGGAATACATCACGATGGATCACTTTATGGAAGCGTGTATGCGAACTATCTTCAACGTCGCGGCAAGCTCCGACGACGATTACGGCGAAGAAGACCTTTATTCTTCCGGTGGTTTTAGGAACTCATTCTCGCATATTATTTGGCACGAGGCAGGGCACGCTGTGGTTTCGGAAGTGCTTTGCCCCGAAAGTGTAACTCTTGTCAGCGCTCATTCCAGAGCCGGTAATCCCGGAGGATTTACCGCGTATTATAACGAGCGCAATACCACTCCTCTCTACTGGAATAAAAGCCGCATTGTAGGTTCTCTAGGAGGTATGGCTGCAATCGAGCAGAAATTCGGCATTTTCGACGCAGGAAACTCGAGAGATCTTGATCAAGCATTCGAAGGAGCAAAGGATCTTGTTGTAAGCAATTGCGTATGTGGATTGCACCTTCACAAGAATATGTATGAAGATTCTCAGCATCTTTGGTCGGCACAGGAACAGGCAGTTTCGGCAGAAGTGGAAAAGTATTACAGAAAGGCGAAAGAGATTCTTTCCGCTAATAACGAGTTTCTTAACAAGGTAGCTGAGGCTCTTGAAAAGAAGGGACTTCTCGTAATGGCGGATATCAAGGCAATCAAGGACACCTGTACGATTGTTTCGGTCGCTCTGTAACGTTTGGGATATCCTATTATGATTTTGAAGAATATAACCATTCAAAATCTCGGGTTTATCACGCACTTTTCGCACGAATTCAGAGAAGGCTTAAACGTTGTGAGAAATTATAGGCATTATGAGCTTTCCTTCGCCATACGCTTGATTTTCAACCACAAAATACCACCCCCGCCCAAGCACTGGGTAGGGGTGGATACGAGAATCGAAGCAAATATATTGCTATCCGATAAGAATTATCTTGTGACAATCTTACCTGATAGAGCAAAAAAAGACTTTAAGCTTTCCTGCTATGACTCGTCAGGCAGAGATGTCACAAATGAATATCTATATTTGACCTCACACTCTTATGAACAGGATTTATCGGATGTGTTTGAAGGCGATGAGGACAAGGTGTTGCTGAGATTTTTGAAATATGCAAACGAGGATCTATATTATTCTCCGCATGAGCTGGCAAGGGCAACCGATGGCTTGTCTAACGTAAAAGCTTTTCGCAGCTACCTGCGCTCTTTTATAGAGAACTTTGAGCCGGAGCTTTTACGTGACGGAAAGGGATATGAAATAATCCTTGAAAAAAGCGGCACTTTCGCTGTCAGATGCAGAGTTGACGGTTCTGTCACAAGCATATTAAGTACGGCAGAAAGAATGTTATTTAGATATCTATGTTTTTTACGCACTGCAGAATTTTGGCGCGGCTTCGAGGAGCTGCGGAATTTGCACAGCATCAAAAAGCCCCTGCTCATAAGCGGATTTTTAGAAAAACTCGACGAATCTATTGATGTTGGAGAACTTATTTATCGCACCGAAAAGCTAAAAAGACAAACAATACTATTAACCGAAAAATAAAATGTTGAAAGAGGATTTAAGCAAGAGCTTGACGAGATGTTGCGTTTGCAGAGCCTTTTCGTTTCCGAGATTACAGAAAAATCTTTAGTAAAGGAAGATCTCAAAAATGCGACATTATAATAGGTGATTACAAAAATATAACACTTTCGATGAAGATGAGGAAGATCCGAATCAAACATCTCTATTTGAGGTTGTTTTGTTGCCTTCGCAGTTTCAAACAGCCGTCGCATCTTAACTTGAAATACAGTTTTGTTGAAATAGAACACCAAACAAGTTGACGACCAAAAAAATTATGTTATAATTAACTCAACTTCATTTAATTAGGAGGAATGCTTTGTGAAAAATATTAGCATAGACAAAGTAGGTCAATGCATATCAGAAGCATTAGAGACCAAGAAGAAAAATATTCTTTTTGTAGACATTACATTAAGATATGAACCTGTCCTTAACTGGGGCAACCAAAATTCGAATTACAAAATATACAGATGGGCACCCGGAGAACTCAGAGAAGAAAAAAATGGAATATTGATAAAAACTGGTTGCTTTTGCATTGCAAATGATGAGTTGGAAAATTTAAACCAAGAAAACTCCATCTGGTTCTTCCATGCATTTAGCGAAAAATGCATAGAGGGATTTGAAGGTGTTATGGATGCGATCACAAACAGATTTTATATCAATAGATTTCCTGATGGTAAAGATGTAATGTTCTCGCTTGAAAAAATGCCGCTGTTTATTGGGTTCACTACTCCACACAATCCCAACGACTGGGCTGCTTTAGATGAAAAATATTACGATTTGTTTGACGAGGTCTATTTGGTCGATTAAACAATGATGATTCATCTCCCACCGCATAAAGAAACACTATAATAGTAAAAGCTTCCTCAAAGGTAAAGTACCGGAGGAAGCTTTTATTTTGAACACTTTAGTTTACAAATACGTTCGATATATTATCATGATTGATTTCTGGGAACTCTTCCGGAATGGCAAGAAACACCTGTCTATCAGCGTCCGACAGCGCCTGAATAAATGCTGTAACGTTCTTCTTTTCGCCCAGTGCCGAAGGATAGATGAAGACGGGGCGGCAGTCTGAATTTATCTCTTTGCATTTCTCGAGAAATTCCATTGTATCATCCTCGGAATACTCTATGCTGTTAAGCTTGAAATTTACCGCAATACGGTTGTCGCCGATAAAATCCGCCCCTCTTATATAACAAACCGAGTAATTCTTTCCGTCCATATCAACGTCTGTATGAATTATAAAACGACCGTCATCAACACTGTCGGGATCGCATTTGGAGTTGCGGTCACCGATCACCTCGCGCATAAGGTCAAGGGCAAGCGTGGAGTGCTTTCCTCGAAAAATAGTAATAGGCTTCGCTCCAATGAGCTCAAAATCAAGGGCAGTGTGTGATGTAATGCTGATGTTGTTAATTTTCATCGTTTGTCTCCTTAAAGTATAGAAATTGGGTTAGGTTTTGTGGTGTACTTATTATATCAAGTTTAATGTACGTAAAAAAGGACACAAATATTGTATAATGTGCTTGCAAAAATGCGAATAACAGTCTAGTGAGATTACTATGAACATCACCGAAAAACTAGATTTAGCAATCAAACTAAACGAAATCGGTACTATCGACGGCGGTTGCACCATCGGGAAAATCAAAAGAAGTATATATATCGAATGAGGAATGGGATACGTTTTTGCTTGCTATAGATACAGTCGCTCGTGCCGAATACGAATCCGGCGGCAGAGGTGAGCTTACAAAAAAATGGATGCCCTCCGAAGATGGCATCCTACGGCTCGTCCGGCCGAATGATATATAATTTATCTCACGAAATAGATGGTTTCATCTTTGAAAAGCAAATCTTGACGGTTTTATTGAATCCCGCGATAAATATATATTATAACCGTCATCAAACATTCCTGAAATTTCAAGTATAGTTTCGCCATTAAACTCTTTGTTGTAAAATTCTTCTATTGCTTCAAATTCATCTGAGTTCTCTTCATAACAAAGCATAATATATATCCTTTAATGTATTTTTTCTTCGGTATCCAAGTTGTATAAGCCTTCTGACGTGCCGCTAACTCTAATGATGTTTTTATCGATTGTCTCAACAGGGATTTTCTCCAATAAAAGAACGTATCGATGGATAAATTTTATAATAATGTCCGAGGAACTTGCTACTCTATACAAGCAGTCCTTTAACTCCGGAAAATAATCCGCAATTGCACGTTTCGTATACAGCTCTACCCCTTCATGCAAAGCAATCGCCTGCCCGATTTGAAAGGCTAATGTTTTAAGTAAATCTTCCTTGCTTGTTTTGGAAATGCTTGAAAAATCAATCGAATTATAATCTAGGTTTTCCAATGTATAAAGCCTTTTTCCCCAATCGCTACGCAAGGATTCTTTTATATTGCAACGAAACTGTGTTCTGCTGAAGGATGATAGGATTTTTCGGACAACCTTAATATCCTTCAGCATTACATCTCTTTCGACCGGGCGTTGAATAATCAGCGGAAACTCTTGACTATGTAGCGGATAGGTGTAAAACAATGCGTTGTTTACTTCGTCAACGCTACCTTTAAACGCTGATGCCACAACACCATTTTTTACAACGATAATATTACCGTTTTCGTTGCCATTACCATCGCAAAAGCGTTTACAATCGGCAATACCGGGCAACGAATCAAAAACATATATAACGTCAACGTCGGTACTATCCTCAGAGCCATGGATATAACGGATTATTTTATCGTTAGTTCGGTTAATCATTTTTATCGTCCTCTGTTAAAAACAGTGAGTATAAATCCTCAGGTTCATAATCGGGTATATACTTTGCAATTTTTTCAACAGGCATTTTCATAAAAATTTCTCCGCCGCTTTCATCAGACTCAAGGCAACGAAAACCGACAAACGATAATCTATGCTTCAAAATTATTTTAGCGACAGCGGCTCTGTCTTTGCTATATTCCCGATATAAGCTTTTTGATAACACGCCCAGCTTATCCGCCTGATATTTAGCTTCGGCAAGTCTGAACTCGTAATATTTGAATACCGGAATCAAATTCGGATTGGACTCGCATATAACCCTAATGTCATCGTCCGCTGCAAGAATCATAGATATACACTCCCTCTTCGTGATGCTGCTCGTCTGCTTCAGCTTATGCATAATTAGGTAATCGGGAGATTTTATTTTAATGCGGTTCCAGTTTTTATCTACTACGACAAACCCTTCTTTGGATACTTTATTATCATCGTTTTTCTCGTTGCAATCCTTATTGAGCTCAATCGCCGCCTTTACGCACTGATCAAGGCTCATAAGGGCATAAGATGCAGGCTTCTTTATTCCTATATCTTCTTCTGTTTCAATTCCGGTTTTGTTGTTTCTTGTACCGATATGGTAAAGCGAGGTCAGGTCATATTCAACCACAACCTTGGTTTCCGGACTGACAAGCTCGAAAATATAGGTGCAATCCTTATTTAGTCTATCAAAAGGAATGTCAGAGTAGTTACTCGCATGAGTGATAACATCCCCGAAATACAATCCCTTGAACGCATCTATCGGTGCCTTTTCCGCACGAATTGTGCTATTGGTGGAGAATTGCCACTTGTCAAGTTCAAAATCATACCACAACTTGATAATGGAACCGTCTACCTTCTCAAGCACTCTCGCGCTCTTCCAGTCTATTTTATCTGCGTAGCTTTCGTTGTGGTTACCGAATTTTCTGAACGGCCAGCAAACGACCTCCAGCTCTTTAATGTTAATGATTATCCCCCTTGCTTCTTGAACAACGGGGTCGGCAAAGTTGCAGACCAAGCCGTAATTAAAAACGGCATAATCTCCTTCTATTTTTGTCTTCACTGCATATTCATTATGTAAAATGTCAGACCAATCCTCAGGATGCTCCGATATGAATCTGCAAATAACAGAATTGTTGTTCATAATACCTCCTAGTGCGCGGCTCTGTCAGCCTCATTTATAAGTTCTATATCACGGACAAATTCTTCACCAAACAAAGCAATATCCCTCTCTTTTGCCGCTGCAGACTCAGCCCACGCGTTAAGCGGTCTCATGTGACAGTTGATTAGATTTGTCAAATAAAGAATTCTTTTGAATGCTTCGTCATCAAGATTCTTTCCGCAACACATCTCGCACAAATACAGATATGCTCCGTAATTCTCATGACCGTAAAAATGTGCGAATTCAGTATCCTCTCCGCGTCTGTTCTTAAATTCTTTAGCATATAGCTTTCCGATATCGTGATAATACGCAATCTGCTGAATGTATGACGGGAAGTTATGCTCCTCGGCATATATTTTTGCAGCGTTCAAGTGTCCGTACAATGTTAACGAGTGATGAGGGTTATCCTGGGAAAAATCAACGGTTTCTTCAAACGGAAATTGATATGTAGATTCGTAAACGATAGGCAGGATTTCATCCCACCCCTCCCAATACCCGGGGCACTCAAAAGAGCAAAACATATTTTTCATAGCCGCATCCGGAACTCTTGCAATTCCGGTACGCTGCGAATTTCTTTCGAGACATATTTCTCTTGGGGTGATGAAAAGTATGCATTTCTTTCTGCACTTTATTTTTCCCAAATTTTTAAGGAAAGCCATTCGCTTTTTTCTGCTCAGATTTGTAGCGTCAATGACAACGGATTTTCCGGATTGAAGCGCGAGAATTGCTTCTTTCCTGATATGCTCAAACACCTTGACGTTCAGCTTGTTAAATTCATCTAAATCTTTGGGTAATTCATCTTGGTTACCAATTAAAGATGCTCTGATCCTATCAGAAGACAAAATCATATATCCCTTCTCTTCATACTCTCCTGTGAGAGCGCTTTTTCCGCTTGCAGGAGGTCCAACCAGCGTTATAAGCTCTGGAATGTTTTCGATTTTAACCATACAAGTCACCTTGCTTTCCCATAAATACTTTAAACACATTTTTCTATAAATCGACTTTCAAATCAACCGACATCGCTTGTTCGTCTATCAATTAGTCCTCTATCTCGATGCAATTTATCTTTCCGCTACGAGCAACAACTGTCAATGGCTATAACACCGTCACCGTAATAAGGCGAGTAATCTGCATCGGGACCGCTATCCAAAACGTCTCCGTTTAACAAAACCTTATTGCTCTTGTTCTTTATCAAGCCTTTTTCATTTAATGCAGCCTTGGTTTCATTAAAATATCCGTGTGTATCCGAAATTACTAAAATTGACATTTATTTGCTCTTTTATGTAAACTATTGTATCAATATTTGTCCTCATCGGTGTATTCTTCAATCTCACCGCTTCCATCACAGCGACCGCAGAATTCCTTATACTTGATGATGTTGCCATCCTCGTCTTCATCGTCTATTACCCATCTGTAGCCTTCGCCCTTGCATGCGTAACACGTTACCTTTTTGTATGCCATTTTATTTACCTGTGCATCTTTTGGATGCGCTTTTCCTTTCTTGTTTTGTTTCTGTCTTTATTATTTATCACAATCAATACCTGCTAGATTGTAAATTAATTGCCGCTTCGATAATCTCTGCAATTATCTTCATTCCGTCTTCATCGGGATGCAAGCCGTCAACGGTATTCATATAATAGAAATCGTTATTTAAACGGCTATGAAAGAGGTCTGCAATGAAGAATTTATCACCCGCATTCGAAACGGCTTTGTCAATCGCTTCGTTAAACGATTCCGCGCGTTTCTTTAGCCTTATATCTCTGTCGGGCAGATTCACGCAACAAACCGATGCATTGGGATAATTCTTCTTAATGATATCAAGTGTTCTTTCATAATCCGATGCAAATTCAGAAGCATCTACACCTCTGCCCAAATCGTTGAGACCCATAAATACTATAATAAAATCCGGAATTACACCGTTATCTTGGGATAAATGCTTCGCCCGATTTACACCGGAATTCTCATCTTTCACACCCGATAGATTTCCGCCGGACCAGGAGTTGTTAACGCAGAGCTTCATATCAAACGACTCTATAAGTCGCATCCAATATGTTTTTTCGATGGGAAACGGCTCCGTGTAAAAATATGGATTTAAAGCAATTGCAGAATTTACAGATGCATCATTCGATGATCCTCTATATGTAGATATACTATCACCAAGAATTGAAACGTTCTTTATCTCAAGCATTTAAATTCTCCTTCATAAATATTATAAATCAAATAAATTATCTTTTAATTCGATGAATTCCGCCTCCGTCATTCGTTGCAACTCGTATAACAGTTTTTCATACTCTTCTTCCGAAAATTGCGACATTGTCTTTCTTTTATGCGATGTTCGGTGATGAGCAGGAGTGCGTGTGCGTTCAAATTCTGTTTGCATGTCCGAGCATTTACGCAATCCCGACACAAGCATCTCAAAGAGTTCCACTGCCTCGTCTTTTGTCGTGTTATATGATTTTGATATAGCAAGATTACGCAAATAAATCAAACGACGGCTCTCGTCCCATCTGAAGCAAGCAAGCCCACGATTTGAAGGGACGAAGGCCTTATGTTCCTCCATAACATGAGTTAGAATGCTCGTATATATTTCCTCGTACTCTCTAATACCGGAAAACGGATATCTTCTGGACATCTGCCAATCCAAGAGCACCGCCAGTTTTTCCAGTTTGCCAAGTCCTATTTTTACAAGGTCTGAGTCATCAAGGCAAAGCTCAAAAAAGCCGTTCTTTTTTAATTGAATTTGACCCTTCTGCACACCAATCAATTTGCTGCACTTTTCCACAAACTTTTGGACGTTAATCACTCCTAAATCTCGTTCCTCAGCAGTGAAAGCACCTCCGTATTCCAAGTACCATGTAGTCAGATTACTACTATAATAAAGTAACTTTAAGCCATTCTCGCTTAATCTTGCAAGAGCATAGAAATAATCTGTTGCGTGATCGCCCTTAACAGTTAAATGCCCCTGATAATGATATGGAATTTCTTTGCGCTTTAACAAGTGGATATC
>JAZTXO010000003.1:0-9335 GCA_045636445.1 Eubacteriales bacterium
TGCTGCGGTGTGCGTCTGGACCTGCGTGAGCTGCGCAAGAAGCCCGGCGGCTCCTTCGGCTCCGGTGAGTCCACCGGCTCCATCGGCGTTGTTACCATCAACCTGCCCCGGATCGCCTACCTGGCAGAAAACGAGGCTGACTCCTACAAGCGCCTGGATAAGCTGATGGACATCTCTGCAAGATCTCTTCACATCAAGCGTACCGTAATTACCAAGCTTCTTGACGAGGGACTTTATCCTTACACCAAGAGATACCTCGGCACGTTTGCTAACCACTTCTCCACTATCGGTCTTATCGGTATGAACGAGGTTGGTCTTAACGCAAAGTGGCTCGGTAAGGATATGACCAACGAGGAAACACGCAACTTCACAAAGCAGGTTCTTAACCATATGAGAGAGCGTCTTTCCGACTACCAGGAGCAGTACGGTGACCTCTACAACCTCGAAGCAACTCCCGCAGAGTCCACCACCTACCGTCTTGCAAAGCACGACCTTCGCCGTTATCCCGAAATCATTACCGCATCTGACAAGATGAAGAATGAAACTCCCTACTACACCAACTCCTCTCACCTTCCCGTTGGTTGCACCGACGATATCTTTGAGGCGCTTGATATGCAGGACGATCTTCACACTCTTTATACCTCCGGTACGGTATTCCACGCATACCTTGGCGAAAAGCTTCCTTCTTGGAAGAGCGCGGCTCACCTTGTAAGAACTATCGCTGAAAATTACAGACTTCCTTACTACTCCATCTCTCCCACATACTCCGTATGTAAGAATCACGGCTACATCGCAGGTGAGATTTATGAATGTCCTCACTGTGGCGAAAAGACCGAGGTTTACAGCCGTATTACCGGTTACTACCGTCCCGTACAGAACTGGAACGACGGTAAGACTCAGGAATACAAGCACAGAAGAGTATATGCAGAGAACAAGCTCACCGGCAAAGGCCCGATTCTCGGTGAAATGCCTTTCGCATTTGACGAGGCTCACGCAGCAGCAGTAGCAGAGATTGAAGCGGCAGAGTCCAACAAGAAGTTCATTCTCTTCACCACCGCAACCTGCCCCAAGTGCCGTATGGCAAAGATGTTCCTTGACAACTCCGGCATCGCATACGAAACCGTAGTAGCATCTGAGGAAACAGCCGACCTTGTAAACCTTTACGGCATCAAGGAAGCGCCCACTCTCGTGGTTGTTGACGGAGATAAAGCAGAGCGTATCTCGAATCCCTCGAACATCAAGGCGTTCTGCGAACAACTCGTCAAAGCATAAAAAGCGGTGGTTTTTGGATATATTCGGCGTTCCCTCCCACTCGACGTAGGTAACTACGCCTTCGGGTCACGATCACCAAATCTATCTCAAAAATCCCACGCTTTTGGAAAAATTCGGCTATTTTTTCCGTTTTTCGACAATCTCGACGTAGGTAACTACGCCTTCGGGTCGAGAATCACCAAATCTATCTCAAAAAAACCTCTTTTTCGGAAAAATCGTTCTATATAGATAAACTTTTCATGAGAGTTTTTGAGGTGCGGAACTTTTTGCAAAAAGTTCTGCGTATAACACACAAACCATCTGCTGACCTGCATCGGCGGATAATCATAAAGGGCAATTCGCATGCGGATTGCCCTAAACTTTAGTAAGCTTTAAATTTACTGAAAGGAAATTTGGCAAAATGTACGATATTATTGTTGTTGGCGCAGGCCCTGCGGGACTTACCGCCGCGCTTTATGCAAGAAGAGCCGAAAAGAGTGTTCTCGTTATTGAAAAGGACACCTTTGGCGGTCAGATTACCCACTCTCCCAGAGTGGAAAACTATCCCGGATTTATCGCTATGAGCGGTAACGAGTTTGCCGACAAGCTTATCGAGCAGGTTATGGCTCAAGGAGCTGAAATCGAGCTTGACGAGGTTAAGTCTATCTCGGGCGAGGCAGGAAATTACACCGTTCACGGTGAAGGCAAGGACTATTCTGCAAAGGCTGTTATAATTGCCGCAGGCTCTCACCACCGCCAGCTCGGACTTCCTAAAGAAAACGACTTTGTAGGCGAGGGAATTTCATATTGCGCGGTTTGCGACGGAGCATTCTACAAGGGCAAAATCGTTGCCGTTATCGGCGGCGGAAATTCGGCTCTTCAGGACGCAGTGCTTCTTTCCGAGAGCTGCGAGTTCGTTTACGTTGTGCAGAATCTCGATTTCTTGACCGGTGAAAGCAGCCTTGCAAAGATTCTTGAGGGCCGCGACAACGTTGGAATAATCTATTCCTCGGTAGTTAAGGAAATTATCGCTGACGACAGCTTCAAGGGTATTACCGTAGAGAACACCAAAACCGGCATTTCTACCCAGCTTGACCTTGACGGAATGTTTGTTGCCATAGGTCAAGTACCCGAAAACGAGCCTTTTAAGGATATGGTAAACCTTAACGATTACGGCTACATCGAAGCAGGTGAGGATTGCCTTCCCGAAGCAAAATCCAAGGGCATCTTTGCCGCAGGCGACTGCCGTACAAAGGCAATTCGCCAGGTAACCACCGCAACCGCAGACGGCGCGGTAGCAGCTCTTGCAGCTTGTAGATTTATTGACTCTCTCTGATAAAATGAAGGAAAATACAAACAAAACAACAAAAAAAGACGCAAAAAAGCCGAAGTCAAGAGCAAAAATCTTGATTATGTCAGCTCCGTTTGCCGTCTTGGCTTTGGCGTTAATCCCTATAATCATAATTTTCGGGAAGTGTATAATAGGGGTGCATAATTTTGAATATGCCAGCGACGCCACAACTCACTATATGTCCTGCGCAAGTTGCGGAAAGCAGACCGATAGCGTAGACCATAGCTTTGACCGCTTTGAAAATTGCACAGTATGCGGTATGAATACTCCGCCCACAGAGGGAATTTCTTACAGAGCATCGGCAGACGGCACCTACGCCGAGGCCGAAAGCCTTGTCAGCAAAAAAACCAAAATTAAAATTTCGTCAGGCTTTAACAATCTCCCCGTAAAGGGTATTAAAGCAAGTGCCTTTGAAAAAACCGACATAACCTCGGCAATTATTTCCGAGGGAGTTGAATATATCGGACTGTCTTCCTTTGAGGGCTGCATTTCCCTTGAAAACGTCGTTATTCCAAACTCTCTTACCAGCATCGGCACTAATTCCTTTAAGAATTGCAAGTCTCTTGTCAGTATCGTTATTCCGAAGAGTGTCGAAAGAATTAACAACGGCGCTTTCGAAGGTTGCGACGCTCTTGCAGACATCTATTTTACGGGAAGTAAAGCAGAATGGGAAAGTATATATAAGTCTATCGACAACGATGTCTTAAGCAGCGCAACAATCCACTATAATTACGTTCCTTAAAAACGTTATTTTAAATAAAAAACACCGATTTTGACAAGTAATGTTTGCAAAATCGGTGTTTTTGTTTGTTTTTATAATCAAAATCAGATGAACATAGAGGTTGAAAAATATCTCATTCCCGTGTCGGGAAGAAGAACAATCAAAATCAGATGAACATAGAGGTTGAAAAATACCTCATTCCCGTGTCGGGAAGAAGAACGACTATTGATTTGCCCTCGTTTTCGGGCAGGGAAGCAAGATATGTGGCTGCGTGAAGAGCCGCCCCCGAAGAAATTCCCGAAAGAAGTCCCTCACATTCCGCAAGTTCTCTTGCCGCAAGATAGCTGTCCTCGGTGGAAACGGTTATAACTCTGTCGTAAATCTCTCTGTCAAGAAGGTCGGGAATAAAGTTTGCCCCGATTCCCTGAATACCGTGACTGCCTGCGACACCGCCGGAAAGCAGGGGCGAGTCCTTCGGCTCAACGGCAACGATTTCTATATTCGGATTTTTCTCTTTAAGGTATTTTCCAACACCCGAAAGAGTGCCGCCCGTACCAACACCCGCAACGAAAATATCCACCTCCCCGTCGGTGTCCTCAAAAATTTCAGGGCCGGTGGTCTCGTAATGAGCAAGAGCGTTTGCGGGGTTTGTAAATTGGCTGGGAATGAAGCTGCCGGGGATTTCCTTTGCCAACTCTTCCGCCTTTTTAATAGCTCCCGCCATTCCCGCGCCGCCGTGGGTTTGCACAAGCACCGCGCCGTAAGCACGCATAATCTTTTTTCTCTCCTCGGACATAGTGTCGGGCATGACGATGATGACTCGGTATCCTCTGTGAGTGCCGATTGCCGCAAGACCTATGCCGGTATTGCCGCTTGTAGGCTCGATTATGGTGTCGCCCGGCTTGATTTTACCTGCCTTTTCGGCTTCGTTTATCATATAAAGGGCAGCTCTGTCCTTCGCAGAGCCGGTAGGATTCAAAAACTCGGCTTTCAGCAGGATTTTTGCCGAAAGTCCCTTCTTTTTCTCGTAATTTTCTGCTCTGACGAGTGGAGTTTTGCCAACTATTTCGTCAATTGAGGAATATATTTTTGCCATAAGTCAAAAATTCCTTTCGTTTTCTGTTTTTAGTATACTCCAATTTTGTCTTAAAGTCAATACGGCTAAGGTTTTTCCCTTGACTTTTCTTTCGTAATAAGATATAATAGAGGGGCTTGACTAAAGAAAGGTGACTGTGATGAACGAAAAAAAGAATATTCTTCAAAACCCCATTGTCGTTGCTCTCGGAGCGCTTCTTTGCTGTGCTCTCTGGGGAAGCGCAACCCCTGCAATAAAAATCGGAAAAACTCTTTTGATAGAGGATAACGTAGAATCAACAATACTCTTTGCGGGTATTCGTTTCTTTGCCGCAGGAATTATTACCGTGCTGATTTACAGTATCGCAAGACGCAAATTCCTTTGCCCCAAGCTTAAAAATATGCCCAAGGTGCTGACAGTAAGCGTCTTTCAGACGGTTATTCAGTACATATTCTTCTACGTTGGTCTTTCCTTGACAACCGGAGTTAAGGGTACTGTGCTTAGCGGCTCTTCTGCATTCTTTATCGTAATTTTAGCCGCCCTTGTGTTCAGAACCGAAAATCTTACCGTAAAAAAGGTACTTGCGTGTCTCGTTGGCTTTGCAGGTATGCTTCTCGTCAACCTTAACGGACTTGATTTCGATATGGGCTTTGGAGAGCTGTTTGTAATTATTTCGACGGTATCTTATGCATTTTCTTCAATGTTTATGAAGAAATTCTCGGCTTACGAAGACCCGGTTGTAATAAGCGGATATCAGTTTATTATAGGCGGCGGATTTATGATAGTCCTCGGACTTCTTCTCGGCGGAAAAATCAGCTTCGCCAACACCACCGGCGTTGTTATTCTGGTATATCTTTCCTTCCTTTCGGCTATCGCATACGCTGTTTGGGGAGTTCTTCTTAAGTATAACCCCGCATCAAAGGTCTCTATCTACAACTTCACAACACCCGTATTCGGCTCGATTCTTTCCTACTTATTCCTGGTAAGCGAAAGGGAAAACATCAGTCCCATAAACCTTATTATTTCTCTTGCAATAGTATCCGCCGGAATACTTCTTCTTAACTTGAATATTAGCCTCGGAAAGAAAAACAAAACGGCATTGGAAACTCCAAAAGAGTGACAAAAAAGTAAACAAATATTAGAAAAAGCAACGAACTTTTCCTTCGTTGCTTTTTTTAACGGCTTTCGCGTTAGCAAAATGAGAAACGTCTTGCTAACGCAAGAGCGTTAGCAAAATTAGAAATTAGAAATGAGAAATTTGCAAGGAAAGTCATCCTCATCCGCCTCGTTCCTCGGCACCTTCCCCTATCTTGGGGAAGGCTTTTTTTGGTTGCACAAGTAAAATGAGAAATGAGAAATTAGAGTTCAAGGGGAGTTTTTAACCCTTTCCCCGAATGAAGCTTTTGGTAGGCTTTTCGGCGGGAGCAAGCCCCCCGCCCTACGTTTTGCACATACAATTGTTTAATGGGCTATATTATGCAATACATTACCAAGTCGGTGTTTGTATATACATTTGTAGGGGACGGCGCTTCGACGTCCCGTGAATAATAATCTACCCCTTTTTGGCGGTAATGCCGCTTTTCATAATCAGCTTTCGGAGTGTCGGGGAAGTCAAAATTTTCATTTTTGGGATTTTTAAGGCTATCTTTAGCCTTAAGGAGCGAGTTTTTGCCTTGTATGCTTTGGTTATTTTCTCTACCGAGCCGCTTTCCGAGATAGCTTTTGCCAAAAGTTTGCCGCTGCGGATAGCAGAGCCGATACCCTCAAAGGAACTGGCACTGATAAGACCTGCCGCCTCACCGAGAAGATAAGCTCCGTCACCGCCAAGGAAAATTTCACTTTTCTTTTTCGGACAGCAAACAAGACAGGCTTCACGCCTTACGGGAGCAGGGAATTTTTCGCCAAAAAGCTCTTCAAGTCTTGCCTTTTGCTTTGAAAAAGCCTCTTTGCAACCCTCTGTCTTAAATGCACCGCCGTAAATATAGAAATTCCCCTTTCGGATAGTCCAAGAGCAGGAGTCGGAGGTCTTTTCGTCGTATATGCAGGAGTAGGAGGGAAGAGTGTCGCTTGTACCCTCGTACCACTCCTGAATTGAGGTGTATCTGTAAATCTTTCTGTCTTTAAAAAGGCTTCGTCTGACTATGGAGAAAGCTCCGTCAGCACCGGCAACAAGTCTTGATTTTATTTCGGTTGTTTCACCGTCAAGGCTGACTTTCGAAGCGAAGCCGCCCTCGGTCTTTTCAACGCAGAGACATCTTCCCGAAAAAATCTCAACTCCCGAAACCAAAGAAAGAAGATAGCGGTCAAAGGCGCGTCTGTCAACGTTTATATAATCTCTTTCGTATTTTTTCCACACGCCGCTGCCAAGGTCGATAGTGTCAACCAAAGGAGCTTTTGGCAAAACACGAATGCTTTCGGGAATTTCGATACCCAAAGCGGAAAGCTCTTTTTTTGCATCAGGGGAGAGAAGTCCGCCGCAAACCTTGCTTTGTCCCTTGGAAAGACCGTCAATCAGAGCTATTTTGAAGCTTGGCATATATCTTTTCAACTCTTTTGCAAGTATAGCTCCCGCAGGCCCTGCGCCGATTATGGCAATATCGTACATTTGCTCTCTCCTTTTTATTTTCTAACTAAAAGTATACTATACTCGGCGGATTTTGTCAACCGAAAGAATTTTAAAGAATTTTTTTGATTTCTATGGAAAGAGGAAATTCTTTGTGATATAATATCTTCCGTAATAAAAAAGGAGAGAAGCGAAATGAACATTTTAGCCTACTTAAGTTCTATCGGAAAAAGCGTGATATACGGCACAACGCCATTCTTCACCGGCTCGCTTTCCGAAAATATGGACACCCTCGACCTGCTTTCCTTGCGTTTTCTTGTAAGCCTTGTGTTTATCTTCCTTTTGAAAAGCACGAAAATTCTGAAAATAGAACTTAAGGTAAAGGATATATTCGTAAAAAATCCAAGAACTCCTCATATAAAGAACCTCATTCTCGCGGCTCTTTTCGAGCCGGTTTTGTATATGTTCTTTGAAACTCTCGGAATTTCAATGACCAACGGTGTTACAACCGCCGTAATCCTCTCGCTTTCTCCCGTTTTCTACTGTCTTGCGGAATTTATTTTTCTGCGTCAGCACCCAACGCTTTTGCAGGGAATTTTCCTGGGACTCGGTATGCTGGGCGCGGGATATATTGCAATTTGCACCTCTACTGCCGACGGTGAAGTAAATCCCATCGGAATTGCGTTTTTGATTCTTGCGGTTACCGTGGCAGCCCTCTTCTGCGTATTTTCAAGAAAGTCCTCAAAGCATTTTTTGCCCCTTGAAATAACCTATGCTTCCTCGCTTCTCGGCGCGGTCAGCTTCAATGCGGTAAATATAGTCCGCCATATTGTAAAAGGGGATATTCTTCACTATTTCGACCCGCTTTTCAACCCCGAAAACCTGCTCGGATTCCTTGTGCTTGGCGTGGTTTCCACGATTTTTGCAACTATGATGTCCAATTATTCTCTTTCCAAGCTGAAAATCTCTACCTGCTCGGCATTCGGTGGTGTTTCCACCGTTGTAACGGTGCTTGTGGGCGTTATCTTTAACAGCGAGCCGCTGATGTACTTCCACTATATCGGTTTCCCCTTCATTCTTGCGAGAATGATTGGCGTCAGCGCCGTAGACATCGTAAAGGATAGAAAAAAGCTCAAAGCCGAAAAGGATAATCAGTCAGCCATAAGTCTGTCGAAGCAGTCGTAATTTTCGTTTGACTCAAAGCGAATACCGAGGATTTTAATAAATCTCGAATAGTCGTAATCGTAGGTTGAAAGAGGCCTCGCATATGCGTTGTCGGTCTGCGCGGCAACGAGTATGTCCTCTCCGTCAAAGCCAACTACAAGCAGCGTGTGGTAGTATCCCTCTTCGTTTCTTGCAAGCTGTACCACGTCGCCAATTTCGATTTCGTCCTTGTTTGCAACTCTGCCAAAAGGCCCAACGTCGGCATTTTCGGTTATGAAATTGTAAAAATAATCAACTCCCGTCCAAGAGGGTGAGCGGTCGTCAAGCGAGATAAAATACCACCCGAAAGTAGGCGTGTAATTCATAACGCAACCGCCTGCGTAAATGGATTGGGAAACAAAGTTTGTGCAGTTTCCGCCAATCCCAGCAAAACTTGCGAAATATTTGTTCTGTGAAAAGGCAAATTTGCGGGCATAGGCTACCGCATTTTCCCTGATATAAGGTTTTGTAGCTAACATTTTTTCTCCTTTATTCGGATTATTCATTTTTCACAGTAATATTTTATTCTTTGAAGTTCGATTTTGTGAAAAAAATATCTTGAAATTTGCGTCGCACGAGTGTATAATATTAATGTTAATAATCTTCAAAAAAATCGGAGGATAACTTTATGGACTCTAATAAAAGACCTGACACCATGGCTCGTATAACTACTAAAGAACTTGCAGATGCCTTTATCGCAGAGCAGATTAAGGCGGTTAAGGAAGCAGTCGGTGACAAAAAGGTGCTTCTTGCCCTTTCCGGCGGCGTTGACTCTTCCGTTGTTGCAGCTCTTCTCGCAGCGGCAATCGGTAAGCAGCTTACCTGCGTTCACGTAAACCACGGACTTATGCGTAAGGGTGAATCGGAGCAGGTTGTTGAGATTTTCGGCAAGGAGCTTGACGTAAACCTTGTTTACGTTGACGCAACCGACAGATTCTTGAATCTCCTTGCAGGCGTTTCCGACCCCGAAAGCAAGAGAAAAATCATCGGCAAAGAGTTCATCGAAGTTTTCGCTGACGAAGCAAGAAAGCTTGAGGGCGTTGAATTTCTTGCCCAGGGAACAATTTATCCCGACATTCTTGAATCCATAAAGCAGGCAGAGGGCAAAAAGGCGGTTAAGTCTCACCACAACGTTGGCGGACTTCCCGAGGACTTGAAGTTCGAGCTTGTT
>JAZTXO010000004.1:0-8283 GCA_045636445.1 Eubacteriales bacterium
AGACCGCTTGGCCTCCGACTTTTCCCCTGGTTACCTCCCTCGCGGGACTTCTTCCCGGCCTCTTCTCGGGTGCTATCATCACGGAGCAGGTCTTCGGTCTTCCCGGTATCGGTAACAAAGCGTTTGAGGCAATGCTTGTAGCAGACATTCCCTTTATAATGGGATACAATATGTTCTTGGCTCTTCTCAGCGTTATAGGCGTTCTTCTTGCCGACCTTATGTACGCTGTTGTTGACCCGAGAGTTAAGCTTGAGTAAGGAGGTGCAGTATGAAAAAAGATAATAAAAATATTAACGTTTCAGACGTAAAAGAACCGATTGCTGCACCTGAAGTTAAGGAAGCGACACATGAGGAAAGCTTAAAGCTTATGTCCCCCATGCAGATGGTTCTGCGTCGTTTCTTCCGTTCAAAGTTAAGTATTATCGGCCTTGTTATGATCGTTGCTCTGTTCCTGTTCTGTTGGGTAGGCCCGCTGTTTTACACAGTTTCTCCTACCGAAATTGATAAGGACGGTAAGGTTGAATATGCCAGCAAGGAAATCGAATACGTTGATGAAAACGGTGTAACACACACCTACGTTCAGGTTATCGAAACCAATCTTACCGACAATATGCTTTCAAAGCCTGATGCCAAGCATCCACTCGGTACAGACAAAACCGGTAAAGACGTTCTGGCAAGACTTATGAATGGCGGAAAAATTTCGCTTACAATAAGCTTTATGGCAGTATTTATTGTCACCTTCCTCGGAATAATCTTCGGAGGAATTGCCGGATACTTCGGCGGTGTCATTGATAACATCATAATGAGAATATGCGATATTCTTATGTGTTTGCCCGGCTTCCCCATCCTGCTTATTGTCGGTACGATTATCGACGGTTTGCGTGAGGGCGGTATGGCCATGTTCGACTATCAGTACAAGATATACTGGCTCATGGGCTTCCTTACCATAATATCCTGGTCGGGAACTGCTCGTCTTGTACGCGGACAGATTCTTTCACTTCGTGAGCAGGAATATATGGTTGCCGCAGAGGCTATGGGTTATTCAACCGGAAGAAAAATATTCAAGCATCTTATCCCTAACGTAATGCCTCAGCTTATAGTCTCCATGACTCTCAGCCTTGGTAGCATGATTCTTTACGAGGCTTCCCTTTCCTATCTTGGTCTTGGCGCTCCCGAGCAGTATGCTGCATGGGGTACTATGATCAACGCAGCGAAAGACCCTGACATTCTTTCTAACTATTTCAATATTTGGGGCCCTCCCGGTGTATGCATTATTATTGCAGTGCTTGGCTTTAACTTTATCGGTGACGGCTTGCGCGACGCACTCGACCCCAAGATGAGGAGGTAATATATGAGCATATTTGATAAAACAAATAAAAAAGAACAAAAAAGCTCCTCAAAGCATTATCTCTCCAATAAAGAAATACGTGAAATAGCCAAGGCAAATGCCAAGGTTATGAAGGCTTTGGAGAAAAAGAAGTACAGAAAGGCTGACGAAAGCGAATTTGTCACCGAAATGAAGGATGACAGAAACATCCTTGAAATTGATAATCTTCACACCTATTTCTTCACCGACCAGGGTGTTGTTAAAGCAGTAAACGGAGTTTCCTTTAATATTCCGCAGGGTGCTACCGTAGGTATTGTCGGAGAATCCGGTTGCGGTAAATCTGTAACAAGTATGTCTGTTATGAGACTGCTTCAGGGCCCTCAGGGTCAGATTTATTCCGGCTCAATTCGCTTTAAATCCTTTGACTTCAAAAGAGATGACAAAGGAAATCCCATTCCCATGTTCGAGCGCAAGGAAAACGGAAAGATTCTGTTTGAAAATGCGAAGGACAAGGACGGAAACGATATTATAGGAAAAGATGGAAATCCAGTAAGAGTTCCCGTTCAAAAAACAAACAAGTCCGGCGTTTTGATGTACGAAATGGAAGAAAAGGTATTTGATATCGCCGAGATGCCTATGAGCGAAATTCACAGAATCCGCGGAAGACAGATTTCAATGATCTTCCAAGAGCCTATGACCTCGCTTAATCCCGTTTTTACTATCGGAAATCAGCTTGATGAAGTAGTATTTATTCACACCCCCGGTGCAACCAAGGAAATGGCAAAGCGTCGTTCGCTTGAAATGCTTGAACTGGTTGGTATTGCAGCACCTGAGCGAGTATATAATTCTTATCCTCACGAGCTTTCCGGTGGTATGCGTCAGAGAGTTATGATTTCTATGGCTCTTGCTTGCGACCCAAGACTAATTATTGCAGACGAGCCTACAACCGCTCTTGACGTTACAATCCAGGCGCAGATCCTTGACCTTTTGCGTAAGCTCAAGAAAAAGATCAACGGTTCTATAATGCTTATCACTCACGACCTTGGTATTATCGCAGAAATGGCAGATTTCGTTGTAGTTATGTATGCGGGACGTGTTATCGAACAGGGTACGGTTTATGAGATATTCCATAATCCCCTTCACCCCTACACCATCGGATTACAGAAATCTAAGCCTACAATGGATTCAAACTCCGATACGCTCTTTAACATTCCCGGTAACGTACCAAACCCCGTAAATATGCCAAAGCACTGTTTCTTCAAGGAAAGATGCTCTAAGTGTACTGCAAAATGCTCCGGTGAATACCCCGGAATGGTACAGGTAAGCCCAACACACTACGTTGCTTGTCATCTGTACAGAGAGGAGGACGAAAATGGCTAAGAATACGAAAAATAATACTCCTATTGAAAATCTTAGTCCCGTTGTCGAAGCGTACCTCGCTGAAAACGAAGAAAGATTAAACCGTGCAAAAGAAACCAAGGAAGCAGACTTGAAAAAGCCTTATGACAAGGATTCACTGCTTGAGGTAAGACATTTAAGAAAAACCTTTACCCTTGAAAAAACGCTACTTGGCAAGCCCGTTCGTGAGCTTGTGGCGGTTGATGATGTTTCCTTCAAGCTTAATCCGGGTGAAACACTCGGTGTTGTTGGTGAATCAGGTTGTGGAAAGACCACTTTGGGACGTGCAATTCTTAAACTTCATCAGCCCACCGGAGGAAAGATAATATTCAAGGGCGAAGATATTACAGATTTCAACACTGCAAAAATGCGTCCTTTACGCACCAAAATGCAGATAATTTTCCAGGACCCTTATTCCTCCCTCCCCCCTAGAAGCACGGTTGGAGATATTCTTTCCGAGCCGGTCAAGGTTCATAATATCGTTCCCGACAACGAAGTCAAGGATTACGTTATGGATCTTATGGAAAAATGCGGTCTTAGAGATTATTATTATGAACGTTATCCTCACGAATTTTCGGGTGGACAGCGTCAGAGAATCTGTATTGCACGTGCTCTTTCCGTAAAGCCTGAACTTGTTATCTGTGATGAGCCGGTTTCGGCACTCGACGTTTCAATTCAGGCACAGATAATCAACCTGCTCAAGGATTTGCAAAAATCCATGAACCTTGCTTACATCTTTATTTCTCACGATCTGTCAGTAGTTAAGTTTATTTCTGACAAGATCTGCGTTATGTATCTCGGTTCTGTGGTTGAATTCGGTAACAAGAAAGATATTTTTGACAATCCGCTTCATCCCTATACCAAAGCATTGTTCTCCGCAATTCCTAATCCCAATCCGGATGTGAAGATGAAGAGAATTGCTTTGAAGGGCGATATTCCCTCCCCTGCAAATCCTCCCAAGGGTTGCAGATTCCACACAAGATGCCCCAATGCAACCGAAAAGTGTAAATACGTAACTCCGGAATACCGCGAGTACGAAAACGGACACTTTGCGGCTTGCCATCTTCTTAACGATGAGGCTGAAAATGGCTAAGGATAAAAAGAAGAAAAAGAAAAGCACCTATGTGGATGACGGAAGAACCATAGCAGATATGTCGATGTTATACGGCAAAAGAGCCGATGGTAACAATGAGAATAGAAGTAGCGCTCCCCGAGGTGCTTTCTCCTTCCGTCCGGGTCATACCCCGAAGGATTGGGCAAAAACCTATTGGGAAGCGGTGAAGCTTAATCTTATCCCGATGTTTGTAACTATCGGTATAATCTGTGCAGCTTTCGGTATTTTGTATCTCATTTTGCTTCTTGCTTCCTAAACTAAGATTTTACAAATAAATCCCCGATGCATTTTGCATCGGGGATTTTAATTTTATTCGATAATAAGAAGTACGGGATCTAAAATTGCAGCAGAAAGATCAATATGAATTTTTTCATCTTCTCCAACCACAAAATTACATTCCTCCATTTTTCCGTCTTCTTTAATTCTTGAAATCTTTGTAACCGCTTTTTCAGATACCAATGTTATCTCATCAAGATTATCAAGACCAATATTGACAAAGGCGCAGAAAATCTTTTCGTCTATATATCCCGCCTTCATATAAACCTCGGCATCATCGGGATAGTATATCGGAAGATTGCCGCTTTCCTTCATCAGCTCGACGAGCTGTGCCTTTCTCGACTCGTTAAGGAATGAGAATGCTTCAAAGTAGACAAATCTCGCAAGAGGTGTACCGCAGAAGACATTGACAATACCACCAAGAGTGTTCTTATAGCTTGTTACACCGGGGTGAAGCGGCACTCTGGTTTTACCGTCAGGTCTGGTGTAAACAACCGATTTTTCAACGGTGTCTTCTGATGCGGCAGTAAGAATTTTACGTTGCATTTGAACCGAGGTATTTTGATTCGTTGTACCGATAATTTCACCGCTTGCTTTAGGATCGTTCTCATTAACCTCGCGGATATTTACACCGAGATATTCACCAAAACCACGTTCTATAAGGCTTTTTGCGCTCTCGGCGGCAAGAAATACAGTTCCTGAAAGCATTTCTTTTATTTCTTCGTTACTAAAGAATTCGTCACGCTTTCCGTCGATGAACACAGCGCCTCCCGATTTATCCGAGAAGTACATCGGTATTCCAAGACGCTCAAGAACACAGGAAGCAAAGGCGTTTTCGCTACTTGCCTGCTCAAACTGTGAAAGCGGAGGATGAGGTATCCAGGGCTTGTGGGAAAGAGGAATTCTTGCGCCAAACCACTCTATGTTAGGCAGGATTTTCGAAAGCTCGTAGTACATACCACTATATTTTGAAAGCTTTTTACGGTAGGCTTCACCGCTTTTGAGCTCATGAGCCGCAAGACGGGTTATCCAATGCTTCGCACCTGCTGCGCCTTCAAGGATAGAGCATATAAAGTGGGTATGTAGGCTTGCCGCACTTGTCGAATAGCGGTTTTGAGGACAGGTGTCGGTTTCGGCAAGGAATATATCAACATCCTTTGCCAAAATTGTTTTTTGGATAGCGGCTCTTGCAATAGAGTCGGCAATTCCTCTTGCACCGGGCGTACAGTATTTTCCGTTATTAACTCGAAGTATTACAGGATTTCCCTTTCCCGCAAGGATTTTGGCTATCTCCCCTGCTCCCTCACAGGTGTCACAGCAGTTGCAGAATGAGGCTTGGAGTGTGGGATTGACAGCATCTATACCCTCACGCATAGCTTTTGCCGCGCCGAGAAGCGAATCTATCTGGGTATCATAGAAAATTTGAATCAATTTGCGATTCTCTTCGTTATCAATTTCAGCTCTTTCGCGAAGCTCCTCTCGAGTTATTTTTTTACCAAAACGACGGCTAATTTCCGCCATATGAAGAGGACAAGCGCAGCCGTGATAACTGCGTGCAAAGAGTCTAAAATCATCGTCCACCATGATAGATGAGGGACGTGTGGATGCAAGGGTTTTGAATGATTTTCTTAAGTAATCTCTAAAATTTTCGTCATAGGGACAGGCTGTGTATTTTTCAGAACCATCATCAAAACCGATAACGGGGGGTGAACGGAATTCTAGTGGTCATTTGATAACCGTGACCTATGGTTGCCTGAACCAAAATACCACAATCCAATCCACGTCTATTAAGCTCATCGCGGAATTTAATGTATTTTTCAGCTCCGATACTAGCCTTATCTATAACAGGAAACCCTTCTGGAGAAATAGGAAGATTAAATAGTGCTTCTGTCGCAATACCATCTTCATATTGGCGCTCAATATCGTCGCAAATTTCAGCAATATGATCTACGTTAAGCGGCATAATTGAATACAGTTTCATTTTGCATCTCCTATATATTTTGAAAATTCGTTTATAAGTCCTTTGGCGATAGCGTTTACGCCAATGGGTGATGGATGTACAAAATCACCCGAAAGTCCCCAAGGCCCATCGAGAATTTTGCTTCCGTCTATATAATGAACGTACGGAGAGGCGCATTTCGAAACTACACGTTCAACTATCTCACGAAACTGCTTCGGTTTTTCTGATCCTGCCATATCTGCATTGCAATAAAAGGGAGAAATGCAGAAAACATGCTTGTCCGGATTGCGTTCTGCCACGGTTTTTACCATGTTTTCAACTCTTTTTTCAAAATCCGAGCATTCGATATCAAGAATATTGATACCCATACAAAGGGTTGCAAAATCCCACTCTCCCCGCTCGCCCATAGCCGCAATTTCGTCAGCGACTGTATTTTCAAGTCTTGCATTGCCTGCATATCCCAAATTTATCGTATCTACTCTAAAATGTTCACCAACTTGAGAAACGTATGAATGAGGCATAACCAGCGAAGTGCTTCCGTGAGTTATAGAAGAGCCGTATGCAAGATAGGTTCTGCTCGGAAGATCGCTGGATTGCGGAGGTGTAACCTCCCCTTCTACCGAAACAAATCTAAGTGCTGATGGATTTAATACAACGCGAACGACTTCGGGAGAAAAGTTAAAAGATGCCGATTTTGTAATTGACCAAAGCATATCTAAATTTTGTTCCTTCGATATAACAAGTTCTCTTACTTCTCCGCCCACAATGGTAGCCACGCATTCCTGCCATTTACCAACGATACTACCGCGATAAATATAAACAGTTGTTGCAGAGGTTGAAGGTGCATCTAAACGAAGCTTCAATTTCACGGAATTGGATATTAACTTAAATCTTAACTCAACTCCGGTATTATCCTTATTTGCTCTTTTTCCGCCATCGCTCAAAGTTTCTTCTATGTCAAGCGGAAATCTATGCATAATATATCCGCCGGAACCGTCTTCTGTAAGTGCAGCAACATTATGAAAATCTACATTTTGAAATATCATATAAAATCTCCAAAACTTTACTTTAAAATATTCTACCATACATATATAATAAAAGCAACATATTTTTTTCGAAAAATTTTTCGATTTTGTCTTAATCTAATCAACATTATATCATTCACAGCAAAGTTATCCTCTCTTTGCCATAATGAGCCGCATATAACTCATCGTTAGCTTTCTCTTTACAAAAATCCACCGCAAAGTTTTCCTCTCTTTGCTATGATGAGCTGCATATAACTCATCGCTAGCTTCCTCTTTACAAAAATACACCGCAAAGTTTTCCTCTCTTTGCTATGATGAGCCGCATACGAGGCGAGAAGCGTTTTGATAAAAACGCTGAGGGCGGTGAAACCGCCACGCACGAAGGGCGTAAATCGCCGAAGTATATTCGCCATTTGCGCAAAATATACAGACTTTTGGGAAAAGCAAATGGCGAAACATCTCTCCTAACTCATCACACCTGTATATATAATATAAATGTAGAAAAAACGGACTTTATCGCTGAAAGCGACGCAAATTTTGATACAGAGCTTTCCTATGCTTGCATAGAGAAAACGATGTGAGAAAATTTGCATAGTCCGTTTTCTTTTTATCAGTATTAAGATAATTTCAGTTTACAAACACCTCATCCGTATTTTGTACGCATCCGCACTCCTCTCGGTACGTCGAGGCGCCGTACCCTACAAAAAAACAAACACAAAAACAAAAAAGCCTCGCTATTGCGAGACCCCATATATATTATGGCATTTAACAAAATGCTCATTAAAAACCGAAGAAGTTAAGAAACGAAGCTCAAGGTTATGTGCGAACCTGAACTAAAAGCAGTTCAAGCCCTCGGTCTATTAGTATCAGTCAACTACATACATTACTGCACTTCCATCTCTGACCTATCAAACTCGTAGTCTACAAGTGACCTTACTTCCTTAAAGGAATGGGATATCTCATCTTGAGGTGTGCTTCACGCTTAGATGCCTTCAGCGTTTATCACATCCGTACGCGGCTACCCGGCTATGCCCTTGGCAGGACAACCGATGCACCGGAGGTACGTCCAACCCGGTCCTCTCGTACTAAGGTTAGCTCCTCTCAAATATCCAACGCCCACGACAGATAGGGACCGAACTGTCTCACGACGTTCTGAACCCAGCTCGCGTACCACTTTAATCGG
>JAZTXO010000005.1:0-4527 GCA_045636445.1 Eubacteriales bacterium
GAAACCTCAACGGGATACATAGTGATAAATGTAGGCTGAATAAGCTTTTCTTCAACTCTCTGGTCAAAGCAAGCGTAAAGTGCGTTACCCCAGGTTCTGTCTGCGGTTTCAGCAAGTTCAACGCCGATAGCCTCTGCGGCACGAACAGCCTCTGCATTGTCGGTGATAGCGCCGAAGTCAACACCGGTGTACTCCTTAACGGCATCAACCATAGTGAGTCTACGCCAACCGGGAGTAAGGTCTATCTTTTCGCCCATCCACTCTAACTCGTATGTGCCGTGAATAGCCTTTGCAGCTCCGGAAATGATACCCTCTGCGATGTCCATCATATCGTGGAAATCAGCATAAGCCTCGTAAAGCTCGATAGAGGTGAACTCGGGATTGTGCTTGGGGTCCATACCCTCGTTACGGAAGATTCTGCCGATCTCGTAAACTCTCTCCATACCGCCAACGATAAGACGCTTCAAGGGAAGCTCGGTTGCTATACGCATGTACATATCAATATCAAGGGTGTTGTGGTGAGTTATGAAGGGACGGGCAGACGCACCGCCAACGATAGTGTTGAGAACGGGAGTCTCAACCTCGATGTATCCACGCTCATCAAGATAGTTACGCATATACTTTATGAACTGGGAACGGATAACGAAGTTCTTCTTAACCTCGGGGTTAACGATAAGGTCAACGTATCTCTGTCTGTATCTCTGCTCAAGATTTGTGAGACCGTGGAACTTCTCGGGGAGGGGAAGAAGCGACTTTGAAAGAAGAGTAGCCTTGGTTGCATGAACCGAAACCTCACCGGTTCTGGTTCTGAAGAGATGTCCTTCAATACCGATTATGTCACCAATATCCCACTTCTTGAAAGCAGCGTAATCCTCTTCGCCAATGCCGTCTCTTGCGATGTAGAGCTGAATCTTGCCCTCGCCGTCAAGAAGATGAGCGAAGGAAGCCTTACCCATAATTCTGCGGCTTACCATTCTGCCCGCAATGCTGACGGTGACAAACTCGCCCTCAGCAAGTGTTGCTTCCTTTTCTTCAAAGAGAGCGATAGCAGATACGCTCTTGTGTGTAACGTTGTACTTTGTAATTTCAAAGGGGTTCTTGCCCGACTCGTAAAGAGCGTTAAGCTTCTCACGACGTACCGCAAGCTCGCTTGTGCTGTTTACTACCTGATTTTGCTGATTGTTGTTTTCCTGATTAGCCATTTTTAAAAATCCTTTCTGAAGGAAGATAGAGTCTTAAAATTATTCCTTTGCTCTGGTAACAGTCTTGATTTGAAGATGCTGCTCCTTTACACCTGCTACAACAACCTCGTCGCCAACAGTTGCACCGATAAGAGCTGCACCAACGGGAGATACGTCGGAAATCTTTCCGATTTTGGGGTTGGCTTCATAAGAACCAACGATATGATAGGTGAAATCTGCTTTTCTTTCAACGTTATAGAGAGTAACGATAGAGCCAACGCTGATTCTGTTCCAATCTATCTGGGATTCGTCAACGATTTTTGCATTAGCAATCATTTCCTCAAGCTCTGCCTTTCTTGCGTGGAGCTTGCCCTGTTCCTGCTTTGCCTCGTCGTACTCGGAGTTCTCCGAAAGGTCGCCGTAGGAACGAGCGGTGGAAATGTCCTTTTTGTTCTCTTCGATTTTCTCGTTTATGTCCGCAAGCTCACTTTTGAGTGCGTCATATCCTGCTTGGGTGTATGTTTTCTGTTCCATTGTTATTTCTCCTGAAAATTGTTAATTTGTGAAGTATTGTTTGCATTGATTAGAGATTTTATCTCTTTTATAGCTCTGTTGTACTGTGTCTCGGCAAGGGAAAGGTCATCGCTTGACACATCAACTACTATATCGGGTTCGATTCCTATGCCGTGATAGTTTTCACCGCAAGGGGGATTGTAATATGCGACTGTGAAAATGATTGAAGAGCCGTCGGTATATACAAATCCGGATTGCATAACGCCTTTGCCGTAGGTTGTTGTACCGATTGTAACGGCATTAAGAAGCCCCTCGTCGGCATAGTCACGCATTGCAGCGGTGAAAAGCTCGCCCGCTGAAGCGGTAAGCTCGTTGCAAAGAACGACAATAGGAAGATTTGTTTTATGATCCTCCATAAGCGGCTCTGCAGAATTGCTCGGATCTTTTTTTGTGGGATGAACGTCGGTTTCGCTGGAAAGGACGTCTGCGGGATAGTTTTTGTAGGAATAGGAAATTATGGGGTGGCCGTTTGGAATAAGATAAGAAACAATGCTTTTTACCGAGTGAACGTATCCGCCAAGGTTGTTCCTTAAATCAAACACGAATCCCTTCGCACCCATCTCTTCAAGCGCATCTATCGCTTCTACGAATTGGTTGTAGGTGTTTTCCTTGAAACTTGCTATTTGAACGTAGCCTATTTGCTCATCAACAAGCTCATACGCTACCGTCTTTTCTTCAACTAATTCACGGATAGCTGTAACCTCTACAAGCTCTTCGCCTCTCTTAAGTGTTATTTTAACGGGTGTTCCGATTTCACCTCGAACAAGATTAACGATGTTAAGATATCCAAATTCCTCAACGGTTTTTCCGTCTACTGCTTGAATATAATCGCCAACTTTAATTCCCGCTACTTCCGCAGGAGAGTCGATATAAACGGTAGCAACCTGAAGAGTCTGTGCGTTATGGTCGTATTCGATAACCACACCGATTCCTCCAAATGTTCCACTCATATCATCGTTGTAATCCTCGTATTCATTTTGAGTACGGTAGATTGCATAAGGGTCGCCTGTTGCTTCGACATAGCAGGTAATCAGACTGTCTGTAACAGTATCCTTGTCGTTTATGTCGATTTCGTCGTAGTAGTGCTCCATGAATGCGGTTGCCGTTAGGAGAGCATGCTGATAGATACCGGGAAGTCCGCCTTGTACGTTAAAGTAGCCTTGAAAAGCGTTTTCAACCCAGCGGAATTTCATTTTATCAAATTCCGGTATGCCAAACTCAAGAAGATAGTTCCAAACGTAGTTGTAGGTTTTTTGCTCGGAGGAGCTTATGTTATCAAGTATCTCTTCCTTAGAGTGGTTAGGTTTGCATCCCACAATGGACGTACAAATGATAACGAGAACAAGAAGAAATGACAGAAGACGCAAGATTGGTGAAAATTTCTTTTGATTCATAGCGTTTCCTTGCTTTTATTATTTTAAACTATATGTAAAGATGCATTTAAATATGCCTTTACATACTTTGAGGCTGTCGGGTATAGCCCGACAACCTCTATTATATTGCCTCAACTTTGGTGATATATGTAAATTAGAACTTTGTGGGTTTGGAGGAAAGATATTTCTTAACCATAAGAGCAACCTTGAAGGTTACGGCATGGTCAAACTCACGAAGATCAAGACCGGTAAGCTTTCTGATCTTTTCAAGTCTGTAAACGAGAGTGTTTCTGTGAACGAAGAGCTTTCTTGAGGTTTCGGAAACGTTAAGGTTGTTTTCGAAGAAGCTCTGAACGGTCATAAGGGTTTCACGATCGAGAGATTCAAGAGAGCCTTTCTTGAAGACCTCTTGAAGGAAAATTTCGCAAAGAGTGGTGGGAAGCTGATAGATAAGTCTTCCGATACCGAGGTTTTTATATGACATAACCGGCTTTTCAATGTCGAATACCTTGCCGACCTCCAAAGAAATTCTGGCTTCCTTGTAAGCTCTTGCAAGATCCTTGAGGTTTTCAACTATGGAAGAAATACCGATAAGAGCACGAGTGGAATATTCCTTGGCAATTCTGTTAAGGAGATCACGAGCATATTTCTCGATTTCTTCAATCTCAACAGATCTGTCTATTTCACGAACGATAACAACGTCCTGCTCGCTGATGTTAATAACGTAGTCAGATTCGCTCTGACCTACAATCTCTTCAACGATCTCGTAGGGTTTAGTGTCAGGCGAGGGCATAAACTTAACAACTATAACAACACGGTTTTCGTCGCTGGAAAAATGAAGCTCATTAGATTTAACGTAAATATCACTGGGAAGAATGTTATCAAGGATAATGCTCTTGATAAACGAACCCTTGTCATACTTTTCATCGTAAAGGCTCTTGATGTTTCCAAGGAAGATGGAAATAAGCTCTGCCATCTTGGCAGCGTGATTATCGTTACCCTCAACAAAGGTAATGCACTCGTTTTTTCCCGAAACGTTAATGAAGCGGTATGTGTAATCCTCGTAGACAACCGTTTCTGAAGAAAAGGCAAGCTCCTCGCGAATTCTCTGCTTGGATTCGCCAATTTTGGAAAATTCACTGCAGGCAATGACTATACCGTTTTCGTCAATAACGCCTACGGTGCGACCGATTATATCCTTCATTTGATGAATTACGGTCTGGAACATACGGTTTGACATAAAAAATCCTTCCTTCAATTGAAGTATACAAAAAATAAAATCGCTCATAAAGTGCTTTTAGATGCGCTGAATGACGATTTGTAAATACTGTACTATATTTTAACTCATTTTTTAACATTTTTCAATAGGTTTTTAAAAAAACTCTTAAAAATTAACAAAA
>JAZTXO010000006.1:0-86614 GCA_045636445.1 Eubacteriales bacterium
CTAAGACCGCTTGGCCTCCGACTTAAAAGTTTGAAAACCCCTTGATTTTATGAAAAAAGTATGATAAAATATATCGGAATAAAAAGTAATCAGGTTGCGAAGTAACCTTTTACAGACCCTCTCAGCTGTAGTTGAGCGCGGAGCAGCGATTACAGAAAAATAAGGAGAAAGAAAATGGCTAATATTAAGTCCGCTAAGAAGCGTATTCTTGTAAACCAGACAAAGGCACTTCAGAATCAGATGGTTAAGAGCCAGCTCAAGACTGTAATCAAGAAGTTCAATGCCGCTGTTGAAGCAGGTGACAAGGCTGCAGCTTCCGAGCTTTATAAGCTTGCTGTTAAGAAGGTAGACCAGGCAGTTGCTCACGGTATTCTTCACAAGAACAACGCAGCTCACAAGAAGTCTGACTTTACTAAAAAGTTCAACGCAATGGCGTAATTTATCTATGATAAAAAAGTCTGCATTAACCCGGCAGACTTTTTTCTTTTTCTATTGACGCAAGAGTAGTTTTATGATAATATAATTATATAAGTTTTTATTGAAGGGGAGATAACTTTGGCAGCTCGCAATTATGAAAAATTAAGCCCGGAAATTTCCGAACGCATAAAAAATGATATAGAAAATAATACACGCCCGCAGTTCGCCGCTAAGGGGAACGAAGCTGTGCGTAGAAATCCTCTTTACGACAAAGAATCTATATGGCGTCCTGCGTATGTGCGCGATGTTGATAAAATAATGCATAGTCCGTATTATAATCGTTACACGGATAAAACGCAGGTGTTCTCATTTTATAAACACGATGATATAACCAGAAGAGCTCTTCACGTTCAGCTGGTTTCCCGTATTGCTCGTTCTATTGGCTCGGTGCTTAATCTTAATCTTGATCTTATAGAAGCTATTGCACTTGGTCATGATATTGGACACACACCTTTTGGTCATGCAGGTGAGCGTTATCTTTCTGAAGTTTTTCATGCCGAAACAGGAAGATTTTTCAATCATAACGTACATTCCGTTCGTGTTCTTGATGGTATTTTCCCGTTAAATATAACTCTCGATACTCTTGACGGAATTATAAGCCATAATGGCGAATTTGAAATGCATGAGTATTATCCAAGCACCATGCCGGATTTTGAAACGTTTGATAAAATGGTTGAATCGTGTTATGTTGATGAAAAAAACATCTTACATATGATTCCTTCTACTCTCGAGGGGTGCGTGGTTCGTGTTTGCGATATTATTGCGTATCTTGGAAAAGATCGTCAGGATGCAAAGCGCGCAAAGCTTATCGAATCCGATACCGAGCTTGGCGATGCCGGAATAGGAACGATAAATGCCGAAATAATTAATAATTTAATGGTAAATATAATTGAGAATAGCTACGGCAAACCATATATTATGATGGATTCCGACCATTACCAAGGCTTGAAAAATGCAAAACGTGTAAATTACGAGCAGATATATCGACGTAAAAGTGTTGCGAGGGTGCTTGATGAGACTGTCAAGCCTATGATTCAACGACTTTATTACAAACTCCTTTCCGATTTGAAGGCTGGAGTGAAAACTTCTCCGATTTACGAGCATCATGTTGATTTTGTTTCGGGTAACCACTATGCGGCGCCGATGCCTTATATAGAAATCGAACCTAATCAGATAGTTGTTGACTATATTGCATCAATGACAGATGATTATTGCACCGAGCTATATAAATATCTCTTCCCGGATTCGAATCTTGTGATCAAATATCACGGATATTTTGAGCATTTGGAAGGCTCGATAGACGAGCTTTACGATAATATGCTTGCGCAGTATAATATTTTTGAATGAGGTCTGGTTTCAGCGATAACGAAATCGAGAAGGTATAACAACCCGAGAATTTATGGATTTTGCGGAAGCAAATAAATAGATTTATAAATATTTTTTTGATTTGGATTTTAAGATAAGCTGATTTTCGGTGTGAATTATGAAAACGACAGAAATTAAACGCTCTTTGAGTGTTGTTGTACCATGTATATGTTATGGAACTTTTAGCGGAGCTCTTGTTGGAACGTTTGTGTTTTTCTTCAAATATGCCGCAAAGGTTATTGAAGAGTTTAGCAGAGGCGTTTTCGCTTATGCAGGGGAACATCCGGTTCTTATTCCTGCGGTGATATGCTGTGCGGCTTTGCTTGGTGTTTTTGAATATTTTCTTCATAAGAAGATACCCGAGGTAAAAGGAGGCGGAATACCTCGTACCGAAGGAATTCTTAGAGGTGTTCTTTCGTTTAAATGGTTGCGAACGTTATTCGGAACTGTTTTTGGAAGCTTGATTTCCTTTCTTGGAGGACTTCCTCTTGGAAGCGAAGGCCCCGCTGTGCTTATCGGTACGTCGATTGGAGGAATGTTTGGTTCTCCTTCTTCCAAAGGGGCGGCGTGGCAGAGGTATATAATGTCCGGTGGCGCAGGCGCAGGATTCGCAGTTGCTACCGGTGCGCCTATTTCCGGAATGTTGTTTGCAATTGAAGAGGTACATAAAAAGTTTGCTCCAACTTTGATACTTATGGTATCGGTGACGACAATATCGGCAACAATTGTAAATAAGCTTCTATGTTCTGTGTTTGGAATCTCAGACGCGATGTTTGATTTTGGTGTTCTGCCTGAATTTAATATCGGAAATATCGGTTATATTGCTGTTGCTTGTTTGGTGATCGCTTTTGCGGTAGGAGCTTTTGATGCTTCTATAAGTCATATTGCAGATCTTACTTCGAAGTTTAAAAAGGTAGTACCACGATGCGTATGTCTTGTGATTTTGTTCGTTGTTGTCAGCCTTTTCGGTATATTTTATTCGGAGGCTGTGTTTAGCGGTCACCACGTTATTTCTCATCTTGTTTTTCATTTTGATGGGATGGGAGCTGTTTTGCTTTTGCTTATCGTAAGATTGGCTCTGCTTTTATTTGCAACGGATAGTGGCGCTACCGGTGGTATATATATACCAACTCTCACTATCGGTATTCTTGCTTCGTTTGCTTTTTCTTCTTTGATGACTTGCATTGGAATGTCAGAGGAGTATGTTCCTCTTTTGTCAATTATCGGCATGTGTGCTTTCCTTGGCGGAACTCTTCGTTCTCCTTTTGTTGCTCTTATGTTCTTTGTCGAGATAACCGAGGGACTCGGAAACATATTTTATGCTGCGGTTGCAATTTTTATTGTTAATGCGGTGACAACATTCTTTGATAAAAAGCCCTTCTATGATAGGGTTCTTGAAGGAATGGAGGAATCCGAAAACAGAGGTAAAACCTTAGAGGTTAAATTCTTTGAGATGAAGGTGTCGCAAGATGCGTTCGTTGTTGGAAAATCGGTACGCGACATTATGTGGCCGCATGCGTCTGTAATAGTTTCCATAAGCCGTGATCATCGTAATTTTTCAGACACTGACCTTGATGGAGAAAAGCGTTTGCATGAAGGTGATACTCTTGTTTTACGTGCCAGAACCTACGATGAAGAAGAATTGAAGAGGTATCTGCACAATCTTGTTGGAACAGAACACGATATTATTGTTTCTGAAAAGTAAAATCGGTCAATTTCGCAATAAAAAAACGCACTCTGTTAAAGAGTGCGTTTTTAGTTAACCAATTATTAGTTGGAAATGTAGGGGAGAAGCGCCATCTGGCGAGCTCTCTTGATTGCTACGGTGAGCTGTCTCTGGTGAAGAGCACAGTTGCCGCTAACACGTCTGGGGAGGATCTTAGCTCTCTCGGAAATGAACTTTCTAAGCTTAGCTACATCCTTGTAATCGATGTCCGCAACCTTATCCTGGCAGAAGATGCAAACTTTCTTTCTTCTTCCACCCTGACGGAATGCAGGACGCTGTGTATCGTTTCTTTCCATTTTGGAAAACCATTAACCTTTCCGACTCACGATTTCTGTATTGCTCCCGCCGCAGTGAGCCTAGCGACAGAAGGACGAGTTACCCAAAATTAGAAGGGAAGGCTCTCGTCGCCGGGTATTTCTTCAAAATTAGATTCAGCAGCATTACCGAAAGAGGGAGTGCCGTAAGCTTGGGGAGTGTAACCTTGTCCCGCAGGCTTTGCGTCGGATGAACCCTGAGCAGCTGCAGGAGCGCCAAAGCTTATCTCGTCTGCAACAACTTCGGTAACATAACGCTTTTGTCCCTGGTTATCGGTCCAGTTTCTTGTCTGCAAGCTTCCGCAGATTACAATACTGCTGCCTTTTTTAAAGTAGCGAGATACGAACTCAGCCTGCTGTCTCCAAGAAACAATGTTAATGAAGTCAACAGATTGCTGGCCTTGATCTGCTTTGGAATAACGGCGGTTTACACCGATAGAGAAGCTGCAAACAGAAATTCCGCTTGTAGTCTGCTTAAGCTCGGGATCCGCTGTCATGTGTCCCATTAGGATGACCTTGTTTAAGTCTGCCATATTTATGACCGTTCCTCTCTGAGAATACTTAATTATGCCTCGGTTGCTTCTGCAACTTCGACGGTTTCCTCAGCTGCAACAGGAGCTGCTGCTTCGGCCTTAGCTGCCTTTTCGCACTTGGTTGTGGTCATGTAACGCATTACACCCTCGGTGATACCGAAGACACGATCAAGCTCGATAGGGAAGCTGGGTTCGCTCTTGTAATTAACAAGCACATAGTATCCCTCAGAAACATAGTTGATAGGATACGCAAACTTGCGCTTGCCCCACTCGTTAACGTTAACGTCAGAAGCGTTCTCGTTAATAAGTGCTACGAACTTCTCAACAAGTGCCTTAACGTCGTCCTCAGCAAGAGTTGCGTTAACAGCAAAGAGAGTTTCGTAAGAACAAATCTTCTTTTCCATCGTAAATTTTACCTCCTTTTGGTCATTTGGCCGCCAATAGGCGACAAGGGGTTGGACATAATAATCCAAACTACCAGAGCATTATACCATATCAATAATATTTTGTCAATAGATTTTATAAAAAAATATTTTAATTGCTTTTACACATTGATTTTTTTCTTGCGGTGTAGTATAATATATATTTGGAGGTGCAAACGCAATGATAAGTGAAAATGCATATGCAAAAATAAATCTTTTCCTTAATGTTAAAAGTAAGAGAAATGACGGCTTTCACGATATTGAAAGTGTTATGCACTCTGTCTCTCTTTTTGACGTGGTTTCGGTAGAGTTTTTTGAGTCTGATTCCGTAGATATAAGGCTTTCTTCTAACCATGATGATATACCTCTTGATTCAACAAATTTGGTGTATCGAGCAGCAGATGCATATTTTCGAAGATTCGAAATTGTTTGTGGTGTGAAAATAACTTTGGAAAAACATATTCCGGTTGCTGCGGGGTTAGGCGGTGGATCTTCCGATGCTGCAGCTATGCTGAGAGTGCTGAACAAGCATTTTTGCAGAGCAGAGGAAAAAGAACTTTATGAACTGGCAGCGAGCCTTGGAAGCGATGTGCCGTTCTGCCTTTACGGTAAAACCGCCCTTTGCTTTGGACGCGGAGAAATAATTGAGCCTATGGACGCTATAATAAATTATTATTTTGTTATAGCGATAGGTAAGGAAAGAGTTTCCACGCCAATAGCGTTTCGTGAAATAGATAAGATTAGATTTATAGACGACTCTTTCTCAACTTCGAAATTTGATTATAAAGCTATCGCTGATGCAATAAATAAGGGCGATGATTTCACTCCCTTTATGTATAATGAATTCGAAGAAGTAACCGATATAAGAGATATTTATATTATTAAAAATATAATGAAGGAAAATGGTTCGTTAAATGCTCTCATGAGTGGAAGCGGCCCTTCTGTTTTTGGAGTTTTTTCTTCCGAAAAAGAAGCTGCGAGCGCCTGCGAATCCCTTCGTTTGGCAGGATTTGAAGCTTATAATGTTGTTTCGATAAATAAAAAATAGAGGTAGTTTATGATTTACGACCTTGTAGCCGAATTTTATGATAAGATAAACGCCGATCTTGATTATGAAAAATGGGCGGATTTTATTGAATGTATAATCCGGAAGAACTGCTCTTCAAAGCCTGAACTTGTGCTAGATCTTGGCTGCGGAACGGGAAAAATGACCATCGAGCTTGCGAGGCGCGGTTATGACATGACGGGAATTGATTATTCACCCGAAATGCTTGATATTGCAAGAGATTCATCAGAAAAGAATGGTTTTAACATTCTTTGGTTAAACCAGGATATGCGTGAATTTGAGCTATACGGAACGGTTGACGTAACCGTTTCCTGCCTTGATTGCATTAATCATATCACCGCACCTTCGGATCTTGATAAAGTTTTTTCTTTGGTTCATAACTATCTTATACCCGAAGGATTATTTATATTTGATATAAATGGCAAATATAAGTTCGAAAAGGTGTATTCCGATCGCTCTTACGTAATGGAAGAGGACGGGGGAGTTTGTATTTGGCAGAATTTTTATAATGAAAAAAGCAAACTGTGTGACTTCTATATAACTCTTTTCAAGGAAGAGTGTAGTGGGAATTACGTGAGGTATGACGAAACTCAAAGAGAGCGTATGTATCCATTAGAAACAATAAAAAAGAAACTGAAAAAAAGCGGATTTGAGTTTATCGGAGCTTATTCGGATTTTGAATTTACCCCCGGTAACGATGATTCTGAACGTATATACATAGTTGCAAGATGTAAAAAATAAGGAGTATATAATGAGCGATTTAAGCAAATCAACAATACTTAGAGGAATGACAAGAGATGGTTCTGCCCGATTTTTAGTCATCAATTCGAGAAAAATCATCAATGATATGATTTCTTTTCATAAAACCAGTCCCACGGCTACCGCAGCTCTGGGCAGAACGATTACTGCAGCTTCCATGATTGGAACAATGCTCCCCGAGCAGGGTGATAGCGTTACTATTTCTATTTCCGGAGACGGCGATGCCGGAAAAATTATTGCCGTTGGCGATTACTTCGGAAATGTTAAGGGGTATATACAGAATCCCCTTGCTAATCCTCCAAAGAAACCTAATGGAAAACTTGACGTAGGTGCGGCTGTTGGTAACGGAACTATTTCGTTTGTAAAGGCGGTTGGAGCAAATGAGCCTCAGGTTGGAACTGTTGAGCTTGTAAGCGGTGAAATTGCAGAGGATATTGCAACTTATTTTGCAAAAAGCGAGCAGATTCCGACAGTTCTTTCGCTTGGCGTTTTGGTCGATAAAGATTATTCCTGCCTTGCAGCAGGCGGTGTGCTTGTTCAGCTTATGCCTTTTCCGGATGACAACACAGTAGACCTCATAGAGCGTAATGCCGCAGACCTTGTTAACGTTTCAAGATATTTCAATTCCGGACTCTCAAATGAAGAAATTGCCAAGATTGCTTTGAGAGATATACCTTATGACGTTTTTGACACTCTTGAGGTTGATTATAAATGTGATTGCGGTCATGATAGAATGAAGAAAAAGATCAAGAGTCTTGGAAAAAAAGAGATCCTTTCTATGCTCGATGAACAGGAAGCAGAAGGGAAGAAAAGAGAACTGACTGCTATCTGTCGTTTCTGTAACACCGAATACACATATTCCGAATCCGAGCTTTTAAAATAACTTAAAAACTTCGTAAGCATAAACTGTTTACGAAGTTTTTTTGCGAGGTAGGATATGGTGACCGAAAATATGCTTTTGTTTTTGTCAAAAGATAGTTTGCTAGAGCATATAGAATATGCGAAAAGCATCAGATTGCAAATTTCAATAATCGAAAAAAGTTATCCGGGAATATACGAAAAATCTTTTCGCGAAATAATGAACAGTAAAATTCCCAAAGAATGCAAGTTGGAACTTAAGAATAAATATGTAGAATATTTATCTCACGAATTATATTTCAAATCATTTGCCAAAAATGATAAGCCTTGTCCAAACATAAAAGAATATTTTTCGTCGGAAAACGGCTTTTGCTATGAAATGTTAGAGTTTGCGAAGAAGAAAAAATGCGGTTTTGTGTATGTGGTTAAAGATAGAAAATCAGGGGTAAAAATACTACATTCATCCGATATAAACACTCCGTTTTTGAATTATACTCCGCTTCTTGCGCTTGATTTGGATGAGCATTCGTATTTTGCTGATTACGGCTTTAAAAGAGAAGATTATTTGCGTGCGGCAATATCGCATTTAGATTTATCTTTGCTTTTTGTAGATGAAAAGGGTTGACATTATTCTTTTAAAATAGTATAATATTTGTGTTTAGTAAAAAGGCTCTAATGCCTGAAAGGATGTAAAAAAATGAATTTTTTGCGTGGTAATGCTGTCGTTGGACAGTCGGGTGGCCCTACTGCGGCAATAAATGCTACTTTGGCAGGAGTTGTTCGCGGAGCTCTTAAATCAAAAGCTGATGGAGTTATTGATATCTTGTACGGTATGCGTAACGGCATAGAAGGATTTCTTCAGGAAAATCTTATAAATCTTACCGAGATTTTCTCCGATGAGTCGAAAATAAAGATTCTAGAGCAAACCCCATCGGCCGCTCTCGGTTCTTGCCGTAAAAAAATGAAGTCTCCCGAAGTTGATCCCGAGACTTACGAAAGACTTATAGAAATATTTAAGAAGTACAATATCAGATATTTCTTCTATATTGGCGGTAACGATTCTATGGATACCGTATCAAAGCTTTCTCAGTTCGCAGCAGAGCACGACTATGAAATGCGTGTTGTAGGCGTTCCCAAGACTATAGATAACGATCTTGCTGCTACCGACCATACTCCCGGATTTGGATCTGCGGCTAAATTTGTTGCGGTTACTATGAAAGAGCTTATCAGAGATATCTCCGTTTATTCTATGAAAGCTGTTACTATAGTTGAGGTTATGGGCAGAGATGCCGGTTGGCTTACAACAGCAGCAGCTCTTCCCGTTGTTTCGGGCGGAAAAGCTCCCGATCTTATTTATCTTCCCGAAAGACCTTTTGATCCCGATAAATTTATTGATTCGATCAATGAGCTTCAAAAGGATCATCCTGCACTGTTGGTGGCTGTATCCGAGGGTATTAAGTTCCCCGACGGTAGATACGTAGGCGAGGGACTTGGCGGAAGAAAGGTTGATGCTTTCGGTCACGTTGCGCTTTCCGGAGCAGGAAAGGTTCTTGAAGAGCTGGTAAAGGAAAAGGTAGGATGCAAAGTGCGTTCTATTGAGCTTAACCTTCCTCAAAGATGTGCTGCGCATATTGCATCTGCCACCGATATTGCTGAGTCTGTTGGCGTTGGTGCGGCAGCTGTCGGCTTCGCTGTTGAAGGTAAAACCGGTGTGATGGCAACCATAGATAGAAATGCCGGCGACGAATATTCTGTTTCCTTTGGCGCTTCTAATATTGCAGAGATTGCAAACGCTGTAAAGCAGGTTCCTGATGAATATATTAATGAAACTTCTGACGGAATTACCGAAGCGGGAATCAACTATCTTAAGCCGCTTATTATGGGCGAATGTGAAATCGTTTATGAAAACGGTATGCCGGTGCATATTGTTCTATAATTATTAATGTAGATAAAAAGGGCAGAGATACATTACCTTGTATCTCTGCCTAAAATTTTTATGGGAAAACCGAAGCAATATATCGGTTTTCTTTTTTGTTTAGTCAATTGTTGTGTGATAATTTGAAAAAACAATTCCTAAACTATAATAGAATACCGTAAGATAGTCGTTTTGACCGTCGGCGCTAATATCTCCTTGGTCCTCTACTACCGTGTTGTTTACGGTATGCGCAACGCTTCCGTCGGGCTTGGAAAGTATCTGCGAGTGACCGCCATCTTTCAGTGCAGAAACGGTGGAATTTCCGAAATTCGAATTGTTTCCGTTGGATTTATTATCGTCCATGTCCAGAACTGTTTTATTTCCGATTGTGATTTTTCCGTCAATGTCGGATTTTCCCATCAAGTCTGACATAATACCTTGCATTCCGTTATCTATGTTCGGAACCATAAGGTTTACTGCGATTACATTCATCAATTCAAGTTTCTTTTGAACTCCGTTTGTATTTACGAATTTCTCGGTAACTACACTTGAATTAAGCGGTTGGAGAGAATCGTCCAGTCCTTTTAGAAGGTCGAAAACAAAGCCTAACTTCATAGCCTGGAACCAAGCTTCATTACCCGAAACGTAGCTCTCTACGACCGAATCCTCGGAAATGTTGACGACTGCTCCGGAGTATTTGTTGCAATTGTCGTCAGGTGAGTATTGCTGAATAATGAAAGCCGGTCCTCCGCTTTCGGTGATAATAGAATTTTTAACGTTTGCGGTTAATCTTGGGTATCCAATCGAAAGAGGCTCTTCATCCGAAGATTGTATGGGATTATCGCAACCGAGGTAAATGTGGTTTTGCCAGGAGCTGTTAAATCTTGAATTGGTTATGTTTATCGTTTGATAATCGTCTTGCGCAAGTAAACTGATGTAAAAATATTTAACAACCGAATTCGTAATATTTATGGTATGCTCTGATGTTCTCATCGCAATTAAACCACGCATAGACTTATCGCTGTTTACTTCGGTGTCACTCTTAGGATTTCCGCCGGTTAAAATTAAGTTTTGCAAGGTGGTTGTGTATTCTGAATGATCGTAATTTTTATCTTTCGATATATTGTTGTCAAAATCAAACAGAGCAGTGCTAGAGGCCATACCGTCGAACGGGCCTGTCCCTTCTTTTTGAACGCAGGGAAGCTGATGTGCGTCGATAGTAAAGCAATTACCGTAAATTGCAAAGCTGTTACTATCTTCTGTATGAGAATAGTTGAAAATAGACAAGCCGTTGTAAAATTCACCGGATCTGTTTCTGTTTACAAAATATTCCCTAGGAAGATCGCTCGGTGAAATTTCAAGATCCTTATGTAAAACGATAGAAGCCAACGAATCAGGCTTTTTAGCCATCTTTTCGTTAGATAAAAAGTCATCTATGATTTCCAACTGTGTTCTTGTTTCATACGAGTCGGTTTCGCTAAAGTCAAAGCCTTCGTCTGAATTCGAAATGAAATTCAGTTCATACGCTTCATAAACATTATAACCGTCGACAACCGTTACGTCAAAACTGCGTGTAAAGTTTGCTTCATAACCTGAGATAACGTTTTTAGGCCTCGTGGTTATCGTGAATTTGTTGCCAATTGCTTCTTCGGTGAAATTGAAAGCGTTACGGTTTTCGTCAATGACTACGTACTTATCCAACTCTTCTTTAAGAGGCGTTGAACTTCCAAAAAGATAAATTTCCGATTGGCTGACATAATTTGTGATTATGTGCGGACCGTGTTCAGGAGACATAGCCAAAACGCTGAGCTTGAAAAAGAAATCGTTGTCATCACCGACAATATAATCACATTTGGAATCAATAAACGTGTCTTTTGATTTGTTGAAATTAGTAAACGAGTCGGGAAGGGAAACGTTTATTATTGACAGTGCATCGCCATACTCATTGTTGTCTACTATTGTTACGGTTTTATATATGGTGAAACCAAAATAATCGTTGTATTTTATTTCAAGCGATTTGTTGCCGGGTGTTGACGTATCAAGATTACCAAAAATAAGATCGTCGGCATTTACGGTTATAGTTGTTGAATCGTTAAAGACGACCGTAGCCGTAACGTCAGAAAAATCGGGTTGTTCGCCAAGTAAATATTCCGGTTTTAATCCCGATGTAATTATGAGATCGGATACCGCTTTATCGCCTTTACATGAAGCAAAAACTAAAATTTGAATGAAAATAAATAATGTAAATAAAATGCGTTTTTTCATAGCAAATAAATCAATGTCCTGTGGTTGAGTGGTAGTTTCCAAAAACAATAGCAAGGGTGTAGAAGAATGCCGTTATATAGTTGTTCTGTTCGGAAGCGGTTATATCTCCGCCATCAATAATTAGTGGAGATGACGGGGAAGTGTGTGCGACTCCGCCGTTCGGGGTGTTCACAACAAGGCTTGTTGCGGGCGCTTTGTCTTTGACATCGGAAAGAAGCGGGTTCTTGAAGTTGTGGGTTTTGCCGTCATAAGTGTAATCGTCCATATTGATGATTTCCTTATCACCTATAACAACTTTGCCGTCAACATCGGTTTTTCCTTGGATTGCTACAAATGCGTCGCCAAGTCCGCCGGATAAATCGGGAACAGTAAGGTTTACGATGATAAGATTGAGCTTTCTCTCGGGGAAGGGACTTCCTTGCTGCGCAACTTCAGTGAAAATTGTTGAGTTCTGTGTTCTCAAAGCATCATCAAATCCGGATACGATGGTATTCAAGATATAATCAACGCTTATTCCTATATCAAAAGCTGTAAACCAAGCTTCCTTTCCTGTAACCCAACTTTCTATAACAGAATCGTCGGAAATGAAAACATCGGGACCGGAGTGCTGGTTGATTACGCTCTCTGGTTTTTTGGTTTGAAGAACTATTGCAGGGCCACCGCTTTGCTTGATTACCGAATTGTTTATGCTCATAGATAAGCGGGGGTATTGCTCTTTGTTAAGAGGCGTTTCATCATCATTTTGAATTGCGTTGTATGAAACAAGATGAATGTGGCATTGCCATGCATTTGTAAGTTTGCAGTCGTTTAACGAGATGGATTGGTAGTCGTTTTTTGCGGCAAGAGAAGTAAGGAATGCCTCAATCTTTGTGTTTTCGAGTGAGAGCTTGACATATTGCGTGCTAATGGCATATAAACCAAGCATAGCTTTTTCGGAGCGTCCGGTGTCGTTGGAAGTTGAGTTGTCGTTAAGCAAATGCAAACTTTTGATGGTTACAGAATATTTTGTGTGATCGTAATATAAATCTTTGCTGACAGAAGATCCGAATCTTAACAGTTCTGCATTAGAAATAAAATCGTCCTGATTTCCTACATTTTCCGCAACAACAGGAGGGAGGTTGAACACACTTACGGTAAAATAATTGCCGTATATTGTGAAGTTCTGTTCTGTTTCGCTGCATTCATGATTGAAGATAGAAATGAAATCATTGAAATCGTTGTTTCTGTCCTTGTTGTGGAAGTATTCTTTAGGAAGATCGGTTTTGCTTAAATTGAAATTGTTGTGAAGTACGATTCCGCTGATTCCTATAGGACGGGAAGCGTTTTTTTCATTGGTCAGGAAATCATCAACGATCTGAAGCTGATTGCGAGTTTCATCCGGAAATACTTCCGAAAAATCAAGTCCATCGGTTGAATTGGTTATATAGTTTAATTCATAGGCTTGGTAAATGTTATATCCGTCAACAATCTCAACGGTTATGGATTTTGTGAATTTATCTTCCTTTCCTTCGTTAACGTCCAAAGGTCTTGTTGCGATTACAAAGCGTTTGCCAATGGCGGCATCGGTGAAATCGAAACTATTTTCCTCTTCGTTTATCGTAACGTAATTTAAAAGTTCTTCACCTTCAAGAGGAAGGTTTGAATTTTCAAGATAAACCGAGGAAACGCTGGTATAGTTAGCTACGCTTGTCGGTATGCCGTGTGAGTTTATAGCGGTTACGTTGAGTTTGAAAATGAAAGGATTATCATCGCCTACTGCATAACAATAATCTTTGTTTATATAAGACTCTTTTGATACGTTGAATTTGGCTATAGAATCGGGAAGGGTAGCGCTTAATATAGATAACTTGGTAGGGTCGAATGTAACGCCCTTAACGGTAACGGCAATATCAATTGTATAACCTTCGTATGTGATTTTTATTAATTTGCTTCCTGCGGTAGATGTATCCAACGGAGAGATTGTTAATTTATCAGCGCCAATTTCAGCGGTCGTGTCATCATTGTAGGTTGCGATAGCTTTTATACCGGAAAAATCAGGAACTTCGTTTAACTCGTAGCTGTCTTTAATTCCTTCGGTAACAACAAGCTCAACAACAGCCCTATCGCCAATGCAGGCATTAAACGATATGATGAGCGTTATAGCAAATATAGCAATTAAAACCTTTTTCATTAAAACCTCTTTTGCTTTGTAATAAAAATTAAAAATTAAAACAGTTTAATCTGCTTTGCTAAAAGCTTACTCGTTGATATATATTATAGTTAGCTTGTCACTTACAGATGAAACTCGGTTTCCTTCATTATCAGAAGCATAAATTCGTACTATAATGATCGAATAAAAACTGTTTGGATCGTGCTTAAATATTGTAACAAGACCGTCTTCGTTAACTGTTGCCGTGCTGGCGAAGTCTTGGTCTATTTCGAAAAATACCGTTTTGCTGGTAGCATTTTCCGGAGAAAGCACGTACTCGATTTGATAAGTAAGCAGGCTATTTGGAGTTAAGGGTTTTGATAAGGTTACGTATTTTGTTCCGTCTTCAAGCGTTCCGACGTTTTCACCCGTTATTCCAATATCGGTGACAGGAACTATATCAAGTGTATTTTCTTCTGTTTTTGAACCGTAGAAAGTAACGAGCATGATAGATGCTGCGTATATAATTCCGATTAATACGATGACAGTTTTTTTCATTTATGTTTCCTTATAATAAAGCTTTATGTTTGTAAAGAATAAAAATGACCTGTATACGAGTGCGAGCAGAGCAACTAAGGCGAATTTGATACATACGGCAGAGATGCTCTCCTTAAATAGAAGCAATAGCATCAGTGCGGATATTGCAAAAGATAAAGTAAATGCCATAGAGGAGGATTTTAATTCGTTTGGATCGTTTTCGTATTCTCCGACTGCAGCATATATTTCTGTATGGGGATGGATAATATCAAGTTCAGCACTATAAAATAGGTGAGAAATGTAAATGCAAAACGCTCCTGCGATCAACGAAAGAGTATCTATAACTTCAAATCCGGAGAAGAAAATCATAGAAACTGCCGTTAATGTGAAGGAAATTGTGCAGAAAATAGTTGTGGGGATCAGCTTTGCCATAAGAAGCGAAGTGGGATTTTTAGGCTGAACCTTAATCAAATAAGCACTTCTTCCGTCACGCGAGAAAACGCTTGCAGCGTAGGAATTGGCATTCAAGGAAATAAGCAATATAATTAATATATTCGATGCGATTATCAGCTTGTTGCCGAATTCATCTGTGGGCATTGCTGCAAAAACAGTGTTTAATATAAAGATAAGCACCGGTGTTGCAACCATCAATCCAACGTTGTATGCAAGCTTTGAGGAATCCTTAAGCGTCTTTAAAATTTCGACGTGCAAAGCTGCTAAGCTGGATTTTCTTGCTTTATTGCGTTTCGGTTTTACCTTGGCCTTGAGATACTCGAAGGGCTTGCTTGCCATTGAATAGAACAGGGGATTAACGATTGCAATGCTAAGCAATATCAGTGCGATCGACGAAGCAAGAAGCGTTGCGAATCTTAACAAGGTGGTGCCAACGGGGAAATCAAATATAATCGAGAAATCTGTGTATATTATTTCTCCGGTTAACATGCAGGTAAGATTGTGGAATATGGGAGAGCTTTCGGCAAACGCATTAAAGAAATCGAGCAAGGCGACTCTAAATTCCTTCCAGCCTTTTCTGAGGTCAAGCTCTTGCGGAATTGATGAAATAATGAAGAAGAGAGCAAGAACGGCAAGCGAGAAGCCCAATATAATAATGATCGCTTGAAGAATTTTTCTCTGTCTGAATATATTCGCTATCCACATAGCCGGAATGGAAAGAAATGCTCCCAGTGCTACTGTAAGGATCGAAATGAAAATAAAGCAGATGAATACCCAAGGATAAAACAACACCGGATGACCGTGTGCAATGAAATAACCAAGAAATATGGGAATGAAGAACATCAGGCTCTTTTTCAATTCGTAAATGAAAAATACAATAAGCTTTGAGAGAAATACCTGCGTTGGGGTGCAGGGAAGGGTGAGCAGAATTACGTTATCCTTCGAGAAGTATATTGCCTTCGTAATTCTAATGGTGCAAGAAAAGGCAGATATACTGAACATTATGCAGAAAAGGAAAGCTATAAACGTGTTCGGAACAACAGATGATGCGAATACGGTGTATAACTTTGCAAAAAGGAAAAGCAACCAGCAAGCGGTGGTAGCAAAAGCAAACTTTAAAATCGTAAATAGCACTTGGCCTAAAATACGAATAACAGAATTGCCGCTTTTGTTACGCTTGTTGAGCTTTTCATTAAGCTGCATTTTTACAAGTGTACTTATTGTATTCATACCGGCTTTGCCTCAGCTTTTGTTGGGGTTGAGTCAATGTTTACATTTAATATATCGTCGCCGCCGATGTTGATTATTTCGTCTTTTTCATCGGCTGTAATAACGTGAAGATAAAGCTCTTCAAGGTCAATGTTCTGTGCGTCAAGCTCCGATACGGACGCAACTGCGCGAAGTTTGCCTTTCTTTATGATAGCGATTTTATCGCAGATTTTTTCCACAACGTCAATGATGTGGGAAGAGAAGAAGACAATGTTGCCTTTTGCAGCGTGTTCTTTCATACACTCTTTTACTTCGAATATGCTATTCGGATCAAGTCCGGTAAGCGGTTCGTCCAAAATCCAAACCTTAGGATCGTGTACAAGCGCTGCCATTATGGCAATCTTCTGCTTCATACCGTGAGAGTAGGTTTTCATTTGGTTGTCAAAGGAATGCGACAGCTGGAATCTTTGAACGTATTTTTCTATTGTTTCGTTTCTCTTTTCTTTGTCTACGTCGTAAAGATCGGCAATATAGTTAATATATTCGCGACCGGTAAGATTTTCATAAAGAGCATAATGGTCGGGAACAAATCCTGTGTTAAGCTTCGCATGAATAGACTGACGCTCTACGTCGTATCCGCTTATTTCGATACTTCCGGATGTAATTGTCTGAATACCGACTATGCTTTTTATAATGGTTGATTTTCCGGCTCCGTTAGGACCGAGGAAGCCGAAAATTTCGCCTCCCTTAACCTTGAATGAAACGTGGTCAACCGAATAATGTTTGTTTGTACCGTATTTTTTTGAAAACTCTCTAAGCACAAGCTTGGGAGAATCGTCACCGTAAAGAGGTACATCTGTGGATCTTGCACCGAGAAATTCTTTAAGCTCTTTTTTCATCATTTTATAATCTCTTTCTCTAAGTCTTCTGTCTTCGGCTTTATCCCACGTCGCGAAAAGCAGCTTGTAAGCAAACCACATAATTACTATCAAAAGCAGGTAGGATAAGAATACTACGTATTGATAAAACGGGTAAAAGACAAGGTTGATATTTCCAAGTCTTACTGTCAGGTCGATCGTTTTAAAGGTAGCGGAAAAATCGCCGAATATAGAGAGCAAATAGTTGCCATCAAAATTAAGATAATCGTTGTATAGCTCGTAGTTTACCATCCAGGTGTCAAGGACAAGAGTGAGGATGAAATAGATGGTGAATACGAGTATAGAACGGAACATTGCCGGGAAGTCCGGACGCTTAAACACCTTAAGTGCGGTGCATAGAATCGGTACGGAGAATGCAAAGTATTGCTGTGTCCAAAAACGAACGCTTTCGGTTGAGGTGACGTCAACAGCTCCGTTTGCGGGGAAGAGTATGTTTGTGAATGCGGATAAAACTCCAAGGAATAAGCAGAAGTGGAAAATGCCGCGTCTGTTGGTTAAAAGTGCGATCGGAAGAAGTATAATTACCATTGAGCAAATATCCAAGGGGAATTTATACAAAGTGATCCAATCGGATAATTCAAAGTAGGAAAGGTAGGTAAAGCATACAGCGATGGATAAGAAGATCATTCCAAAGCGTTTGGTATCCGAGCTTTTGTTTTTTAACAAATGGAAAATAATCAAAGGTATTATTACGGAGAAGTATAATACGAAACGGTGAGGCTCGGAGAAATCGTTGAATTTGATTTCTGTAAAACGGAAGAAGCCGAGGAGAACCTGCGGTACGAAGGAAGGCATAACAGGTAAAATACATGCTACCGTTGTACCTGCAATAGCTAATATTTCCAGAGCTTTTTTACGAGGTAATTTATCGCAAACAAGGTTTGTGAGGGATATTGCAAGACCAAGGCATATTGATGCCGCTATAAATGGCATAAATATGGCTGACTGTGCGTAACCTGCGCTTTCTTGCAAACCTACGTTAGCAATGGCATAGGTCTTAAAGAATACGATGTCCAAAAAGTATACGGGAATCGCAAAAAAACGTGTCGCATACTTAAGAGTGGCGTATTCGTAAAACTGAGAAAATGAAGTTATCAAGATTGCGGCATAGGTAAGCCATACAAGAATCGTAGCAAAGGCCGTCTGGTGCAAAATGTCACCAAAAGGAGACGGGCCACGGTTCAAACCTATAACTATTGAAATGGCTTCGTTGTGCAATAATGAAACTGAAAATGTCATTATTGCTAAAACAAGTGCCAAAGTTTTTTTAAGACGAGATATATTTCGAGCTTTTTTGTTTAAAAAATAAGCTGCGGTGCAAATAAGCAATGCCAATAGCACAATAACAATTCGGTAAATTGTATAATTCATAAAGACCTCGTACAAATAAAAATAAGTATACAAAGATATTATATATTATTTTAATATAAAAGTCAACCGGTTCGTCAAATATTAAACGACTAAATTTTATCCTTTTTTTCAAAAAAAATCAATGTTTTTGTTTTTATATGAATAAATTGAAAAATAGTTGCGTGTTCGACGAAAAAACTATTGATTTTTCTAAAGTATTATGCTATAATAAAACAAAAAGCTTATCAAGAGTGGTGGAGGGACTGGCCCTGAGAAACCCGGCAACCTGTTTATACAAGGTGCCAATTCCTGAGAGATGAGTTGATGGGACGCTCGGGATTTGGACGAGCGCCATTTTTGTTTATGCGTAATGTTTGGAGGAATAATTAATGAAAAAAATTCTTTTCACATCCGAGTCGGTTACAGAAGGCCATCCCGACAAAATTTGTGACAAAATTTCCGATGCGGTTCTTGATGCAATGCTTGCGGAAGATCCTGAGAGCCGTGTTGCGTGCGAGACCTTTGCAACTACTGGTATTATCACTGTTATGGGTGAGATAACGACAAAATCAAAGGTTGATGTTCAAAAGATCGTTAGAGATACGGTTGCAGAGATCGGTTATGATCGAGCAAAATACGGCTTTGATGCAACTACTTGCGCTGTGATCAGCTCAATTCACGAGCAGAGTGCTGATATAGCTCTCGGCGTTGATAAATGCCTTGAAGCTAAAGAGGGAGACATCAAAGACGAGCTTGATACCGGTGCAGGCGATCAGGGCCTTATGTTTGGTTATGCTTGCGATGAAACACCGGAGCTTATGCCTTTGCCTATTTCACTGGCTCACAAACTTGCAAGAAGACTTACAGATGTTCGTAAAGACGGAACGCTGTCCTACCTGCGTCCCGACGGAAAAACTCAGGTTACGATTGAGTATGTTGACGGCAAGCCTTCAAGAATAGATACGATAGTTGTTTCTTCACAGCACAGTCCTGAAATTGATATGCAAACAATGAGAAAGGACATCATTGATAAGGTAATTCTTCCCATAGTTCCCAAGGAATTGATGGACGGAAAGGTTAATATATTTGTTAACCCCACCGGAAGATTTGTAATCGGAGGACCTCAGGGTGACACCGGTTTGACCGGCAGAAAAATTATTGTTGATACATACGGTGGATATTCTCGTCACGGAGGCGGAGCTTTTTCCGGAAAAGATCCTACAAAGGTAGACCGCAGTGCGTCTTATGCTGCAAGATATATTGCAAAGAATGTTGTTAAAGCTGGTCTTGCAACTAAATGTGAGGTTCAAATAGCTTATGCAATAGGCGTTGCTCGTCCTGTTTCTGTAATGATTGATACTTTCGGAACATCAATCGTTTCCGAGGAAAAGATTTCCGAGGCGGTGGGTAAGCTTGTTGACCTTCGTCCTGCTGCTATTATTAAAAAGTTCGAACTCAGAAAGCCTATCTATAAGCAGCTTGCTGCATATGGACATATGGGAAGAGAAGAACTTGGCGTTAAGTGGGAAGTATGCGATATAGCTGACGAGCTTAAAGCACTCTGCTTATAATTATGTCCGAAAAAATGCGTTGGTGAATTCACGACGCATTTTTTTCATTTTTGCTAATTTTGTTTTTCGTTGTGCTTTGAAACTACTTGAAATATTGTTGTGAAAATGGTATAATATAATGGAATTTGATCGACGTTGTATGGGCGGTCGGAAAGTGGGAGGAAGTATGGATTCCTACGATAAAATTGAAGAAATTGACGGTACAATAGAAAATATAATATATCACAACGAATCGAACGATTATACTGTTATGGAAATATCGCATAACGAAACTCTTATAACGGCGGTTGGTAATATACCGATGGCTTTTGAGGGGGAAGAGGTTCTTCTGAGAGGGAGCTTTGTTTATCACAAAGAATTTGGCAAACAATTTTCCTTTAGTTCGTTTGAGAAGAGACTCCCGGAAGACGTTGAGGGAATCTTACAGTATTTATCTTCAAGAACGGTCAAGGGCATAGGTCCTGTTACGGCATTAAAAATTGTAAACCGATTTGGTGTTGATAGCTTTGATGTAATTGAAAACCATTCCGAGTGGCTTGTGGATATTCCCGGTATTACGATGAAAAAAGCGGCTGTTATCTCGGATTCATTCCGAGAGCAATCGGGAATGCGAAATCTCTTGATGTTTTGCAAGGAATATATCGGAACGAATGACGCTTCGAAAATCTATAAAAAATTAGGCGCTGAAGCGGTAGGTATGCTCAAAACAAATCCGTATATTCTTTGTGATGATGAATTTGGTATTGCCTTTGAAAAGGCGGATCAATTAGCAAAATCTCTTGGGCGTGAGATAGATTCACCCATAAGAATTTTGTGCGGTGTGAAATATTTGCTTTACCGTGCCGGTTCAAATGCAGGTCACACTTGTATGCCATTGGATATGCTTTTGGGCGAGGCAAGAGAACTGCTTGGACTTGATGAAGTAAGATTGGCAAATCAGGTAAATGACTTGATCGAGGAAGATGAACTTGCTTTGGAAGAGGTTGGCGGTGAAAAGTTGATTATGACCAACGAAACCCGAGACAATGAAATCTATATAGCGAACCGCCTTTACAAGATGTCTAAAGAGACTACAATGTTTGTTACATCGGATATAAGCTCTCTGGTTGAAATGGTGGAGCAGGAATTAAACATCTGCTTTGCGTCTCTTCAAAGAGAAGCGCTCTTTTCCGCTTTGGAAAACGGTGTAATGATACTTACCGGTGGACCCGGTACGGGAAAAACAACGATTATAAAGGCTCTTATTGCGATTTTCGATTCTTTGAGGATGAAGACCGTTTTAGCAGCTCCTACCGGACGCGCAGCTAAAAGAATGAGTGAATCTACGTCTCACGAAGCCAAAACCGTGCACAGAATGCTTGAGATGGAAAGAACGCAGGAAGGCGATATTAAATTTGGCAGAAATGAACGTGCGCCACTCAACGAATCTGTTGTCATAATAGATGAAGCTTCTATGCTCGATTTGTCCTTGATGGCATCGTTGATGCGCGCTTTGAAGCGAGGCGCAAGACTTATTTTGATCGGAGATGCCGATCAGCTCCCGAGTGTTGGAGCTGGAAATGTATTCGCTGATTTGATAAACAGCGAGAGGATAAAAACGGTTCGGCTTACCGAAATATTCAGACAATCGAAGGAAAGCCTGATTGTTACAAATGCTCACAGAATAAATGCGGGCGATTCACCGATTTTATCGAAAACCGACAGCGACTTTTTCTTTGTCAGAAGAGAAAATGAAAAAGATATTTCGGATACGATAGCGTCTCTTGTAACCGAAAGGCTTCCTAAAACATATGGTAAAAATATACGTGAACAAATTCAGGTTATAACTCCTTCTCGTAAGGGAGTAGGCGGAGTAGACAGTCTTAATGTTGTGCTTCAAGAGCATATAAATCCTCCGATGAAATTCAAGAAGGAAAAAACCGCGCATAATACTCTTTTCCGTGAGGGAGATCGTGTTATGCAGATCGCTAACAACTATGATATAGAATGGGAAAAGGGCGGTATCGAAGGAGTTGGTCTGTTTAACGGCGATATAGGCGTTATAATGTCGATTGATTTTTCAAAGGAAGTTATGCATATTAACTTTGATGAAAAGATTGTGGAGTATTCTTTCGATAATCTTGATGAGCTTGAGCTGTCGTACGCTATAACGGTTCATAAGAGTCAGGGAAGTGAATATCCCGTGGTCATTATTCCGATGTATTATTGCGCCCCAATGCTAATGACTAGAAATTTGTTCTACACCGGAATTACAAGGGCAAAGAAAATGGTAATTCTTGTAGGTAGAAGCGACATTCCTTTAAAAATGGTTGAGAATAACAGTGAAATTTTGAGATATACCACATTAAAGCAAAAAATAATTGAATATTATTGATTTTAATTTTAAAAGACACTTGAATTTTTTGCGTAAATGTAGTATAATGTATTTTGTATCGAAATATATATACGAAAAAAATGAAAGGAGCAGGGCTTTATGGTGACTAAAATCGGTCTCGATTTAGGTTATGCTAATATAACTCTTAGCGATAGCTCTTCGGTAGTTTATCGAGAACCGTCTATCGCACTGATTGATAAAGAATCTCGTCGAATTGTCGCCGTAGGTGATTCTGCTTCTGAATTGTTTGACGGCAGCGATAAGAACGTTTTGGTAAGACCGTTCAAAAACGGCTTACTATTTGATCACAAAATAACGCAAAGCGTAATTTCAAATGCACTTCGCTCTGTTGTTTCTAAAGACCGCATAAGATGCATCGTGGGAATTCCTGCTAACTTTACAGCTAAAGATGAAAAAGAGCTTTTTGCAATGATTAATTACACCGGAGTTAATGATTGTTATGCAGTCAATCGTGCTGTAGCTGCTTTAATAGGTGCGGGATATACACCAAAGATGAGCGTTATTTCTGTTAACGTTGGAGCATCGAAAACCGAGATTGCTGTGTTGAATGATGGCGAAATTATGCAATCGGTTACGCTGGATGTCGGCGGGGAAGAATTTGACAAGGTTGTTAAACAGTATATCTTTGAACAAGGAGACGTTAATGTCTCACTCTCGGTTGCAAGAGTAATAAAAGAAAAGCTCGGCTCGGTATGGGCGGGTAAAGAAGACGAGAGCATTGAAATTGAGGGTGTGCTTTCTTTGACCGGTAACAAGGTTAAAATGACAGTTTCTACCGAAGATATTGTAGGCGTCTTTGAAAAACCGCTTTACGATTTGTTGCGTGGAATTGCAGAGGTTATAAAAAAGATCCCTCTTGATTGCGTTGAAAAAACCTTTGAAAACGGAATAGTGCTTACAGGAGGCGGTTCGTTGATATACGGTCTTGATATGATGATGAATAAGGTTTTGGATATTCCCGTTACTATGCCGCGTGATGCGATTGATTGCGTTGCGAAGGGGTTGTCGAGAATAAATAATTTTATTCCCGTTAAGGGCAGGGCATCGTGTAAAAACATTACGTCCCGAATTTCAAAGTATTACGAAGAAGCAAAAGTTTAAAATAAATGCGAGGATAAAAATGAAAAAGGATTATCAGAAAAAGACACCTACATACGCAAAGGTTATTGCTGCTATACTTGTAGGAATTATGGCTTTTACTGCAGTGTCTGCAGTGCTTATGGTGCTTTTACAGCACACACATTAAAAAAAGATGCCGCGAAAAGCGGCTTCTTTTTTTTGTCAAAAAAACAAGCGGAAAAAACAAAAGTATAAAATTCCGTCATTGGGTTTTAGTGCCATAAGAAAAAAAACGAAGTGTATGATTGTGATGTAAAAGCAATCATTCTGTGTTATTTATGAAAAAAACGGATAAAATATGATAGTTGCATATGTCATATTGCGGAATATTATAGTTTTTGTCGTTAAGTTTTCCACATTTGTTATGCCCGAAAAAACACAATCAACATTTGTCAACAAGAAAAACACTCCAATACGGAATAATATACTGCTATGAAAATGGGTGTTTTCGACATCGAATAGTTTGTGTTTTATTCAATCCCTCAAATAAAAAAAGTTTCCGCTTAATCGTGTGCAATATGGCTGATGCTGGTTGTTTTTTTTGAGCCTTGGCGACACTTGCAAACAAAAAAGAGAAAACCTTGAAATAAGGTTTTCTCTTTTTTGTTATTATATCAAAATTACAATTTGCGAAGAAAATCGTTTAATCTTTAATAGATTATTTTTAATACTTTTATGAAGCTAAATTTATGTAGCTTTACAATTATCTTCTCTTGGTAATTGCTATGAAGGTTGAGCCGTAGCTGTTTTCATAAGCGTCATTAACATTTGAGAAATGTGCTGCAGGAGCTTCAACAACAGGCTGTGATGCTGCTTCAGCTGCTTCAAATGCCTTGATTGCATCCTCAACTGCAACGTTGGTGTCGGCTTCAGCTGCTTCGGATTTCATAGGCTGCTTGTTGTTGTTCTTTTCAAAACCGGTAGCGATAATGGTGATACGCATTTCATCCTGAAGAGAAGGATCGAAGGTAGCGCCCCAAATAATGTTAGCTTCGGGATGTGCCTCGTCGTGGATCATACGAGAAGCGATGTCGATTTCATCAAGCTGAATGTCCTCGGAAGCGGTAATGCTTACAAGAACGCCGGTAGCTCCGGTGATGCTCGTTTCGAGAAGGGGAGAAGAAATAGCTTCCATAGCTGCAACCTGCGCTTTGTCAGCACCCTTTGCAGATCCAACACCCATATGTGCATATCCTGCATTTTTCATAATAGAGGTAACGTCGGCAAAGTCAAGGTTGATAAATCCGGGAACGTTAATAAGCTCTGAAACGGACTGAACTCCGCGACGAAGAACATCGTCTGCAATTTCAAATGCATTTGCAAGAGTGATGTGTGTGTCTTCTACCTGCTTCAAACGCTCGTTGGGGATAACGATAAGGGAGTCAACGAACTTAGCCAACTCACCAATTCCGGCTTCTGCCTGAGCGTATCTCTTGTGTCCCTCGAAAGAGAAGGGCTTGGTTACAATACCAACGGTGAGGATGCCCATTTCTTTAGCTGCTTTAGCTATAACGGGAGCTGCACCTGTACCGGTTCCGCCACCCATACCTGCGGTGATGAATACCATATCTGTATCAGCAAGAGCTTCTTTTACGGTTTCGATAGATTCTTCAGCGCTACGCTTACCAACATCGGGATTTGCGCCTGCGCCTTTTCCACGAGTGATTTTATCACCGATAACAAGCTTTTTAGCTGCACAAGATGTATCAAGTGCCATACTATCGGTATTTACGGCAATAAACTCTACACCGCGAATGTTTGTTGAAATCATACGGTTTACTGCGTTGTTTCCGCCGCCGCCTACGCCTATTACCTTAATGCTTACGCCACTATCAAACTGCTGTTCAAAATTGAATTCCATGATAAAACCTCCGTTTATATTCGAAAGCTGCAAGAGCTTTGTGTTTCTTATTTTTTACGTAAATATTTTATCATATAATTATTTTATTTGCAAGTAGTAAAATATAAAAATATTTTATTTTACAAAATATTTTAAATATGGCATATAATGCAGGGCAGAACGATTTTCGACAAATATCTGCTTTGAACGAAATAATTGTCTTGTTGCGTTTTCGACATTTAATGCAGGGCAGAATGGTTTTTTACTGCAAGTTCTATGATTGAATCGGCACACATGGCAGAAGCGTTTCTCTTGGCGTATTTTTTGATTCTTTCGGAAAGCATTGTTCTTGCTTCGACATCGTTAATTAGCAATGAAATTTTTGTTGCCAATTGCTCTTCGGTTAAATTCTTTTCTTCAATCAAAATACATGCTGATTGTTCGGAAAGGACTTTTGCATTTTTGTATTGGTGGTTATCTGTAACGTGTTCGGACGGTATTAAAATAGATGCTGCGCCAACTGCAGATAATTCTGCTATTGTCATTGCTCCGCTTCTGCATATTACTATATCGGAAGCCCAAAGCAAGGTTGGCATATCATCTATATATGGAACTATTTTGCATCCGTTTTTACCGGCCTTTAAATCCTCTTTTTTTATTTTTGAAAAATGCTTTTTTCCCGTTGCGTGTATATGGTGTAAATTCTTTGTGTTTACGGAATAGTTTTCGATTATCGGAATAATCGTTTCGTTTATTTTTTCAGCGCCAATGCTTCCGCCGAAGGATAAAAGAAGCAGATCGTTTTTGTTTAAATTCAATTTTTTTCTTGCTTTGTTTCGCGTTTGCTTGAAAAAATCTGCTCTGATTGGATTTCCCACAACAAGGGTTTTTGTTGATTTTCGTATATATTTTTTCGTTTCTTCGGTGTTTAACAAAACCAAATTGCATTTTGAGGATATTAAACGTGTAACAAGTCCCGGATATGCATTTGACTCGTGTAGTATGAGAGGAATTTTTAATTTTATTGCTGCCTTTGCAATCGGCCAACTCACGTATCCTCCGGTGACTACAACTGCGTCAGGGGAAAATTCTTTCGTTATTTTGATGGCTTTGTTTATAGCTCTTAGTGCGAGTTTAATTCTTTTGATGTTTTTAGTTGTTAATCTTCTTTCGATTCCTTCGATTTTTATTGTTGATAATTTAATACCGCTTTTTTTAATTACGTCGTTTTCACATCCGCCTTCTCTGGAAACGAAGATGAATTCTGTGTTTTCGTTTTTTTGTTTTATTGCTTCGGCAATTGCTAATGCCGGAGAAATGTGGCCGACACTTCCGCCACCGCATAACAAAATTCTCATAGTCAAACCTTATTTCATTATTTTTGCATGTTTAGAAGCTGATAATATCAGTCCCATTTCGAAGAACAGCATTATAAGAGATGATCCACCGTAGCTGAAAAAAGGAAGGGAAATACCGGTATTGGGTATAGTGTTTGTAACTACCGCAATATTGAGTATGGTTTGAAGAGCCGTTTTAATACATATTCCGAGGCATAAAAGACGAGTAAAGGTGTTTTCTGAACGGATAGCTATAATACACCCCCGTACAATTAAGACGCCATACATAAAAATCGTTAAGGTTGCTCCTAAAAAACCGGTTTCTTCGCATAGTATTGTGAAAATCATATCGTTTGCAGGCTCGGAAACATAGCAATGCTTTAATACGCTTTTTCCAAACCCTACACCAAAAAAACCGCCCGAGCCGATTGCCATAAGTCCTTGAAGAGTTTGCCAGCCTCCGGTGAGCTTATAAGCTTCGGGATTTTGCCAAACAATGATTCGTTCTTTGGTATAATCGGTAAATAATGCTAAAAATGATATAGCCGCTATTCCTGCAAGACAAAAGCTGATTATGTATTTTGGATTTATGCCTGATAAGAAAATCAAGATAACGCCTATTCCTCCGAGAATAACAACGCAGGAAAGATGCTTTTGGAGTGCAACGAGAATTATCGGTAGAAGCATTATTCCCAGGGGAATTACAGTTCCGTATATGAAAATGTTTTTTCTTTTTGTTTGGTCGGTTGCTTTTTCGTTGTATTTTGCAAAATAATGAGCCAAAAGCATCGGTAAGGTCAGTTTCAAAATTTCGGACGGTTGTATTGTAATAGGCCCGATAGAAATCCATCTTTTTGCTCCGTTTCCAACTATACCCACCACAAGAACGAGTATCAGCAGCCCTATTGTGGCTAAGTATAAGTGAGGCGAATATTTTTCAAGCTTTGATAGGTTGATTTTTGATGAGAGAAGCATAACGATGATTCCGATTATCAACCAGGCCAGCTGTCTTTTTGCAAAATAAAGAGGATCGTCATATCTTGCTTCTGCATAGGAAGATCCCGCACTGAAAACCATAATCGTTCCCCAAACGGATATAGCTAAAACTGTAATTGTAAACATTAAATCTGAATGATGTTTTTTATTGGTTGTTATCAGTCGTTTCATAATTTTACGCAAAAAACATTTTAAAGACCGGGAGTGACGAGAGTAAGGTAACAAAGATCGCAAGCATACAAATGGTCGGTTCTGTCATTCCGCATTTTTCAAGGTGATGGTGTATCGGCGCCATTTTAAACAGACGTTTTTTTGTTAATTTGAAATATGCAACTTGAAGGATTACCGATAATCCTTCGATAAGATAAAAAGCTCCTAAGAAAATCATAATAATAGGATTACCAAGAGCGAATGCGCAAGATACTGTTAATGCGCCGAAAAACAAAGAGCCTGTGTCTCCCATAAAAATTTGTGCCGGATGATGATTGTAAATAAGAAATCCTAATGCTGCTCCGATGATTGCTGCACTGATTATTGCTACGTCATTGAATCTTGATGATGTTAATAAAAGCAAAACAAGACCAATAGTGCCGGCGACCGTTGATGCAAGACCGTCTATTCCGTCGGTAAGGTTTGCACAGTTGATCGTTCCGAGTAAAGCGATTAAAGACAGTGGGTAATAGAAGAACCCGATGTCGATTTCACCGAATGAAAAACGAAGTGTTGTTGGAGCGTTAAAAAGGGTGTATCGTACAAAAAGGAAGAGCAGGCTAACAAAAAACTGCATAAATAACTTTTGAGTCGGAGAGAGTCCTTTGTTGTTTTTTGTTTTCAATTTTGTTAGGTCGTCGGCAATTCCGATCAAAGCGTTTAATGCAGCAAATACAACGCACACCAAAATGGATAAAGCTTCGTCATTTCTTTTTGCCGAAAGTAAAAAAGCAGCAGTTAAAATAAGCGTAAATAATGAAGCAAAAATAAATCCGATGCCACCCATGGTTGGAGTTCCGGATTTTTTTATATGCCATTTTGGGCCTTCTGAATAAATAGGTTGAGTTGCGCGGCCGGACAGAAAACGTATTAAATATCTTTCGGAAAGGAATGTCAACAAAAGGGAAGAGAAGAAAACGGTGAAATATAGTATAAAGTATTTATCGTTCAATTTCTTTAGTCCTCCTCTTTGCTATCAAGATCTTGGAGGTCTACGATAACTCTTCCAAGATCCACTGCGTGCGATGCTTTGAATAAAATTATTTCATTGTTTAGTGAATGCGTTTTTATTTGTTTTGCGGTGGTTTTTGTGTCTTGAATATCTTCGTTAACGAATATATTCTCTTTAGACATTCCGCCCGAAAGGGCACCGCAGAAAATATCTTTTGCATATTCGCTTATAATAAACAGATGGTCAAGATTTAATTTAGCCGCATATTCACCGATATTAAAATGTATTTCCTTTGATTTGTCGCCCAGTTCGTATATGCTGCCCAAAAGAGCGCTTTTCACTTTGTAGCCTTTTAGTTCTGCCAAAAGCTCTAATGAAGAAATGACAGATTCGTATGATGCGTTGAAATAATCTGCAAGAACGGTAAATTTGTCGAATGAAATATAACTCTGCCTTAGTATATTACTTGAAATTTTAGAAATCTCGTTTTTGGTATTGGCTGGATTTATTCCTAAAAGATTGGCTGATGCAATAGCCGCGCACAGACATTCCATAGAGGCTATTCCTTGAAAATCGGTTTTGGTATTTATACATATTCCATTGATGCCAATTGTTAAGTTTCCTTCATTATTATATATATATACGTCGCTACGATTGCTTTTTACTGAAAAAGTATAGGCGTTTTTTACACGTTTTAATAGAGGCTCGTCGTATGGAATGATCAGTTTTCCGTCTTTCATTCCCTCAAGTATTTCGAGCTTTGCTCTCGCTATGTTTTCTCTTGAGCCAAGATTTCCTATATGCGCTGTTCCTATCTTTGTGATTATTGCAATGTCGGGATTAGAGCATTTTGAAAGCTTTGAAATTTCTCCCGAATGGTTCATTCCCATCTCTAAAATTAGCAGTTCTGTGTCACAAGGCGCAGAAAGTATTGTTATCGGAAGACCGAGTTGATTGTTTTTGTTGTCTTCTGTTGCGTGGGTCTTGTATGAATTAGAACATATTTTTTTCAAAATTTCCTTCGTTGTTGTTTTTCCAACACTTCCGGTTATTGCTACGGTGTATTTTAATTTGGTTAATTTCTTTTTGTAGTAATGGGCAAGAGATAGCAGCGCTTCTTCTGCGTTCTTAATTAATATACAATTATCTCTTTTTTGTCTTGTTAAACAAATGCCGCCTCTTTGTAAGCAATCTCCCACAAACGATTCACCGTCGTGATTTTTTCCTTTCAATGGAATGAAAAGATCACCGGGTTTTAATTTTCTCGAGTCTGTTGTTAGGTACTCAATTGCTACGTTTGAGTGATACAAATTGATCGTGTTTATTGCCGCGGATATTTCGTTAAGATATAGCGGAATAGCTAATTTAATTCTCATTTTTTGTATGTTCCTTATATTCGTATAAAGCATTTGCAGCTTCGATCTTATCGTTATACGATTTATAAGTTTCTCCTTTTATATTATACTCCTCGCATCCCTTTCCGATTATTGCAACAATATCATTTTCGTTAGAATTTAAAATAGCGTTTTTTATTGCTTCGCCTCTGTCCTTTATTATCTTAAATTCAGATGTTTTAAATCCTTGCGTTATATCAGAAATTATATCTTCAAGTGCCTCTTTTCTTGAATTGTCTTCGGTAACTATAATTTTATCGGCATATTTCTCGATTATACCGGCTATTATTGGTCTTTTGGATTTGTCACGGTCTCCGCCGCATCCAAAAACAACGGTAAGCTTTGATGTGCCTTTTAATTTATTTAAGCTTTGTAAAAATGCTTCGTATGCCTTTGGTGTGTGCGCATAATCTATTATTACCTTAACAGAATCCATTATAACATCAAATCGTCCTTTTATTTTTTTGATGTTCGCGATGGCTTTTTTTACAGTACAAGGCGGTATTTTTAAGTCAATACATACCGCAGATGCAAGCATAGAATTATATACGTTATATATGCCGGGGAAGTTCAATGTCGTTTTGTAGCAAATTTTGTCTGTGTGTATAAAATACGTTGTTCCGTTAAATCCATCGGCTTCAATATGTGTTGCATAATAATCTCCTTGCCAAAGTGTGCCTACGGTAATGACGTTGTCGTTAAGAATTGTCAAAGCTCTTCTTGCATAGAAGTCGTCGATGTTAAGTACAGCCTTTTTAGCTGATTTTAAAAGGTTCATTTTTGTGTCGAAGTATTCTTCCATGGAACTATGAAAATCGGTATGTTCAGCCGATAAATTTGTGAATACTCCGTACTCAAATGGAATGGCGGATACTTTGCTGAGAGCTATAGCGTGACTTGATACCTCCATTACTATATATACACAGCCCTCGTCTTGCATTTTTCGTAGGGTTTTATATAATTTAGAGATGTCCGGGGTTGTCATTGAATAAGCTTTGTCGCTTAGTTTGTTTCCGTTGATCTCAATCAATCCGCTTCCGATAAAACCGCAAGATCCAATGCTTTCTAAGATCGTTTTATATATTATATAAGCTGTTGTAGTTTTTCCGTTTGTTCCGGTTATACCGATGATTTTCAATCCGGAATAGTCAATTCCATAAAAATTAGAATGAATTGTTGCAGATGCTTTTCTCGCATTTTTTACCAGTATGTACGGAATGTCATTCGGTACTGAAGATTCGTCGTCTGTAACTATTGCCAAAGGGGGAGTTTTAAAGCTTGAGGCGAGTGGCATGTGTTTTGAATTTTCTGAAATAAATAAGTAATTGTTTTCAACTTCTGTTGGTACAGTTGATATACCTTCAATTTCCGAATTTATGCAGATCGTGGATTTGTTGTAATCACTTTCCGGTAGCAGTTCGTGCAGTTTCATGGTATTTCTCCGATCAATCTTCAAAATCTGTTTTTATTGCTCTAAGCGTTATTACCGTTCCTCGTTTTACATCTGTATATTCTTTTATTGATTGATCTGTAATAACACAATCAGAATCGAATATTCCGCAAAAACGGATGTTTAATCCGCTGTTAATCGCTATTTTGACAGCTTCGTTGATTTTTAGACCGATTAGTTTAGGAACTTTAACAATATCGCTTTTTTCTTTTTCGGTATATAAAATGATTTTAGATATAGAGATGTCGAAAACGCTATCTACGGTTGGTGTTTGGGATAAGACAACCGAACCGCTTCCAACAATTTCGTATGCTATTTTCTTTTCGTTTAATTTTGTTTTTGCTGTTTCTATGCTCATGCCGACATAATTTTCAACTGAAATCTCGGTAGAATTTGTCGATTTGAATTCAAGGTAAGGCAAGGCTTTAGCTAAAAATTCAGAAACATAGGGAGCCGCAACAACACTGCCGTATTTTACAGCCGATGTTGGTTCGTCGGCTACTATGATAACCGCAAGTCCGCTGTTATCATCTATTGAATATGCTACGGTAGAACCTATTCTCAAATATGAATTTCCGTTTTCGTCAAGAATGTCGAATTTTTCCGACGTTCCTGTTTTTGCCGCAATGTCATATCCCATAACACCTGCATTTTTTGCGCCGCCGTCGTTATTTACGCCGTCTACTAAAATCTTTGAAACTGTTAACGCAGTTTCTTCGCTGATAACCTGACGTCTGACTTCTGTGTCGTGGTCAAAAACTGTTTTGCCTTCGTTGTTTATTATTTTTTCAACAACATAGGGCGTAAGCAGTTTTCCACCGTTGGCAACGGCTGCAATCGAAGTCAATTGCGTTATTATTGAAACCTTGAAACGCTGACCAAAGGAAGCTGTTGCAAGCTCTGTTTCACCGATTCCTTCCGGAGAATGAAAAATCGTTAAAGCTTCTCCCGGAAGATCAATTCCGGTTTTTTCAAGATATCCGAATTTTTTTACATAAGAATAAAATCTTGTTGCTCCTGTTTTTGCTGAAATCGATATCATACAAGGGTTGCATGACATTTGGAGTCCGTACGCTAAACTGAATCCGGAGCCGTGTCCGCCTTTTTTATGACAGCGAATATTCCATCCGCCAACCATAGTTGAACCCGAGCAACTGAACGTATCTGACGGACTTGCCGCACCGCAGTCAAGAGCCGCAGAGACCGTCACTATTTTGAAAGTAGAGCCTGGCTCGTAGGTTTCGCTGATGGCTTTGTTTGACCACATGGTTTGCAGTAATGAGTTCTTTAGCTTGTTGTATTCTATACTGCCATATTCGTAACCCGAGTTTTTTAACTTTTCTGCCGAGTCGGTATCTAATACAAAGGGAGAGTTGGGGTTGAATGGGGAAGTGGTTGCCATAGCGAGGATTGCACCGGTTGACGTGTCCATAACAACTCCGCATACTCTGTTTTCGACCTGGTGGTTTTCTTTCGCTGACTCTAAAATCGTTTCCAGCGAGCTTTGTAAATAAGAATCGATTGTTGTAACAAGACTGTATCCGTTTTCTGCAGGTACGTAATCCGAATATTCGTTGCGTAGCTCCATTCCGTTTGCGTCTTTTGCATACGAGTAGTAGCCATCAGTGCCGGATAAAATTTTATCGTAATAATATTCAAGACCGTAAAGTCCTTGATTATCGCTTCCGACAAATCCCAATAGATGAGCAGCCATCGTCTGCTCCGGATAATATCTTGCCGTGGATGCTTCGAAGGAAACAAGCTTTGATAAATTGTTTTTTATAACAAATTCAAGTGCGTTTATATATTCTTCTTCTGATACGGATTTTTTAATCGTTACATCTAAAAGCGAGGTGTTTTTTATCTTTTGGTATGTATCGTTTTCCTTTAGATTGAGTATTGAAGACAAACCTTTTGATATGATTTGCGAATAGTTGGCTTTGTCTGCTTCCTCTGCCTTTTTGATTTCTCTCGGCGATACAAATATTCGCCATTTTGTACTGCTGGTAGCAAGTAAGTTCATATTAGAGTCGTATATATTTCCTCTTTTGGCTATCAGCGGGGAGGTCGTCGTTATTTGGTTGTATGTTTTATAATTATATTCGTTATGGTATATACAACTTAACTTGAAAATATTTATCAATATATAGGTTGTAAAGAGAGCGAAAATTAATAAAATTGCAATCAAACGATTGTTTGTTGATTTTGTAATGTTAGGTTTCAAAATTTCTTCCTTATTAAATAAAAAAATATAGCGATGAACGGAATGTCCATCGCTATATAATATTCGAATTTTAGTTTTTTTATGATAACTTATTTAACAATTGCAGCGGTTGTTTCGGTCGATTCAACTACTTCTGTTTCAACAACCTCAAGAGTTTGTATATTGGTTGACTTAGGCTTAAGAAGCTTTGTTCCTATAATTCCAAAGGAAATTATAAATGTGCATACAACTATTGCAGAAAGGAAAGCCGCAGCTGCGGTGCGAATAGGGAAGGAGTGAATTACAGAATCAGCCTTGGGAGCTTTTTTAACTGTAAGCTTGTCCTCAACGTATTTGCATATTATAGCAACAGTTTTTTCACCGCGAGTTGCAATGGGACTTACCGCAACAGGAAGAGCGGCCTCGGATTTTTTTGCAGCAGCCTTCATAAGCATATATTCACCGAGAGTATAATCGCTGTTTGCAACTGTGAGATTTTCTTTCATGTTAGAGTATAGCTTTTCGTAATTGTTTGTTGCGTGTGCCATTTTTTTGTTCTCCTTTATATTTTTTCAGCCACTCGAAGCTTTGCGCTTCTGGATCGTGGATTCATCGTCAATTCCTCGTTTGATGGAAGGATTGGTTTTTTTGTTAATTCTTTTATTTTGGGTTTGTTTCCGCAGATGCATATCGGAAAGTCCTTAGGACAGGTGCATCCTTGCGAGAGTGATTTGTAGGTTTGTTTTACGATTCTGTCTTCCAATGAATGGAAGGAAATTACAGCTATTCGTCCACCCGAAACAAGATGATTTGCAGCATGAGTCAATAATGGAGCAATCGCATCCAATTCCGAATTAACTTCTATCCTTATAGCCTGAAACGTTCTTTTTGAGGGGTGGGGGCCATCGGCTCTAGCCGCTGCAGGAATGGCCCCCTTGATGATTTCGGTTAGTTCAAAGGTGGTTTTTATCGGAGATTGCATTCTGTGCTTACATATTGCGTTTGCAATTTTTGGTGCGAAGCGTTCTTCTCCGTAGTCGAATATAATTCTTTTTAAATCTGCTTCGGAATAGTTGTTGACAACCTCGTATGCAGATAGGGGAGAATCGGTATCCATTCTCATATCAAGAGGCGCATCATGCATATAGCTGAATCCTCTTTCCGGAGTATCAAATTGATGCGAGCTGCAACCGAGATCGGCAAGAACTCCGCCAAGATTTGTAATACCGTGTTCTTTTATAACTTCGTTGATAGATTGAAAATTGTCGTTAACAAAGATGACTCTGTCAGAGAAGTCCTTAAGTCTATCCTTGGCAGCTTTGATTGCGTTTTTATCTCTATCAAAACAAATCAGTCGGGAAGAGGGGCCCATTCTTTTTGCAATCTCAAGAGAATGACCACCACCGCCTGCGGTACAGTCTATGTAGGTGTAACCGTCTCTGATGTTAAGAGCATCTATGCATTCGTAAAGCAGCACAGAAATGTGTGAAAAGTTTGAATTTGTCATAAGCACAACCCCGTCGAAAGGATTAGAGACCGTATTCGGCAAGAGTTTGACGCATTTTTTCGAAATCACGCTTTTCTTCGCGTTCGGTCCAAAGCTCTTCGGCCCAAACTCTTATTTGCTTGCCGACACCAACAAAAACGATGTTCTTTTTTATTTTTGCATGTTTTAGCAGACGTTCTTCGATAATAATTCGTCCGCTGCTATCCAAGGTGCATTTTTGCGCACCGCCAAGAATTATATCTTGGATTTCTGAGGCGATTGACTCGGGAAGCTTTTCGATTTTTTCAATGTAAGCATTCCAGTTGTCTTCGGTATATATGGAGAGGTATGTGTCAAATTTTCGTGTAATATAAAATACTTCACCTAATTCGTCGCGGTATTTTGAAGGTATGAACACTCTGTTTTTTGCGTCAAGCGAATGAGAATACGAACCAACGAAGGACACGGTCAACCACTCCTTTCTTAAAAGCCTTGTAAAAATGCAATTTGTGGGGAAACGGGTGGAAAAACGAGGGAAAACGATACACAATGAGCCACTTTGCCCCACTTGGCTATATTATAATACAAAAAAAAGGAAAATGCAATAGTTTTTTTGAAAAAAATTGAAAAAAATTAAAATTATTTAAAAAAAGTTTTCAAAATGCAAAAAAAAGCTTCCAATTCTCAAGATTTTATGGTAAAATTATAGCAGAAACGTGGAGGTGTTTGTATGTCTATATTTTCTAAACTGTTTGGCGGAGATAAAAAAGGTGACAGTTATGCTGTAAGATATGAACGTGCGAAGGCACTACATGGTCAGGTTGTAAAGTATGTGACCGAGAGAAGAAATGATAATGAGGACGTCATTGGACGCGGAGGAGCATTAACTGTCAAGGATGACAAATTTATTGTCGATTCCTCGGGGGATAGGTTGTTCGTGTGTCAAATATCCGAGCTTGAAACTTCAACGCTTATGAGTGGAGACGGAGTTATAGTCAGAGGTCCTAATTTGCTTGAGGATGGGAAGTATAGAGTTATCACGGTACATTTTGTTTATTACAGAAAATAATTTTGGAGGTCATGGTGAAAAAAACACGCTTTACGGCTATTATTCTTGCTGCGGGATGTGGCTCTAGAATGGCCAAAGATAAGACCAAACAGATGATGCTCGTCGGTGGCGAAACCGTGGTAGGTAGAAGTATCAGAGCCTTTGATGAGTGCCCTGATATTGATGATATTATTGTAGTTTCAAGACCTGATGAAATAGATAGATTAAATGGTGACATTTGTTTGCCGTTTTCCAAGGTGACAAAAGTCGTATGCGGCGGTAAAACTCGGGCAGAATCGGCAAAACTCGGTTTTGCAGCCATCGCTGACGACTGCACTCACATTGCTATCCACGATGCCGCCAGATGCCTTATTGAGCCTTATATGATTTCTAAGGTTGCAAAAGCTGCGATTGATAACGGTGCTGCTACCGCTGTAAGTTCTGTTACCGATACGGTAAAACGTATATCTCAAGACGGCTTTGTTGAAAGTACAGTGCCAAGAAACAATTTAGTGTTGGCAACTACGCCTCAGGCATTCGAAGTAGAGATATACAAAAAAGCTCTTGAAAGCGGATATGCCGATGAAAGTGTTACTGATGATAATATGCTGGTTGAAGGACTTGGCATAAAAATAGCTGCTGTAAATCTTGGTAACGAAAACATAAAAATCACGACATCGTCAGATATAGATGTTGCTGAGTATATATTGTCGAAAAGAGGAGGTAAAACGGTGGCAGATTGTCGAATTGGGCATGGTTATGACGTTCATAAATTCGCTTCGGAAAGAGCTCTCATCTTAGGAGGCGTAAATATTTCGCACGATCACGGGTTGCTTGGTCATTCGGATGCGGATGTTTTGGTTCATGCCATAATGGATGCGTTGCTTGGCGCTGCGGGACTTGGAGATATTGGACGACATTTTCCGGATTCTTGCGACGAGTACAAAGGAATATCCAGTATAGAGCTGCTTAGGCGGGTAGGCGATCTGATTAGCAAGGAATGCTACTGTGTTTCTAATGTTGATGCTACCTTGGTCATGCAAAGACCTAAGGTTTCGCCATACGTAGATAATATGGTAGAAAATATTGCAAATGCATTGCAAGTATCTAGGTCTCAAATCAATATAAAGGCAACTACCGAAGAGGGACTTGGTTTTACCGGAAACGGGCAGGGGGCTGCGGCTCATGCGGTTGCTATGTTGATAAAAAAATAAGGGTGGCACATGCCACCCAATCATTAAGGATAGAGTTTCGTAGCGTAGAGATTGGAAACGTCGTTGTGCTTTAAAGTCTTGGCTAAAAATCTATCCGTGTTTGCCACTTTAGTGGCTCTGTATTATTTTATGGTAAACAAAGCCTTTGGTTACAAGGGTAAAAGAATTATATTTATGAAAGGCAAAAATTATGGTTAAAATTTCTCCTTCGGTTCTCGCGTCTGATCTTTCCAATCTAGCAACAGAGGTTGCGGAAATAGAGAAGGCAGGAGCAGAGCTTGTTCATCTTGACGTTATGGACGGTGTTTTCGTTCCCAATATGTCTTTTGGAATGCCTGTTATTGAGGCTCTTAGAAAACACAGCAAAATGTTTTTTGATGTTCATCTTATGATTGTAAATCCCGAAAAATATGCAAAACGCTTTATTGATGCGGGTGCGGATCTTGTTACATTCCATTATGAAGCTTGCAATGATTCCGCAAAGCTTCTCGATGAAATTCACGAGGCGGGAGCAAAAGCTGCAATTTCTATTAAACCTGCAACAAAAGCAGAGGAAATCTTCCATCTTATTCCTAAATGCGATATGGTTCTTGTTATGACTGTTGAACCCGGATACGGTGGTCAAAAGTTTATGCCGGATATGCTCGAAAAGGTATCAAAAATCAGGGCAGAAGCAGAAAGGCTTGGACAAGACCTTGATATTCAGGTTGACGGAGGTATCAATCCCGAAACAGCAAAGCTGGCAGTAGCAGCAGGCGCAAACGTTCTTGTTGCGGGAAGCTCTGTCTTTAATGCAGCAGATAGACGCGCAGCAATCGATGCCCTCAGATAATGAAAAAATCCGTCGAAAGACGGATTTTTTCATTGCCTAAAATATGTACTCGTAGTTTGCGGGTATAATGGTTTTTACATTGTTGATAGTAACGAATACGTCGATATCCGAGCCGTTTACTATTTTTTCTTCGGAAATTTCGAGAGTCTTTACCGCATCCTCGTATTCGAAGATATCACGGATGGTAGCATAATAGAATTTATCGGAGCGGTTGCCGTAGGTGTCGGCGAAGGTTTGTAAGCTATCCCAATGTCCCAAAAAGTCACTTGCATGAACTCCAAATGTGAAGAGCTTAAGATTTCCATCATCCTCTAATGCGGCAAAGTCGGCCATAATCTCGTTTAAGTTTGAGTGGATTGCGTTGTTCGACCACTCGTACCTGTCCGTTGGCATCGAGAAGCTTACGTTGTCAGCTCCTCCGTAACGCCCTCTTGCGTACAGATAACCTTCATTTTTCAGCATGCTTTTAACTGTTTCGTTTGCTTTTCCGTGGGGAAAAGCAAAGCCGACGACACTTCCTTTGCCAAACAGACTCTCGATGTCGCTTTTTGTCTCTTGCGCATATTTTATATACGCTTCGTTTTTCATAATAGGATGCCAATATTTTGAAGTATAGATTTTGTAAAAATGATAGTTATAGTCTATATAATACAGCTCCGGAATATCGGTTTTATACATGTATGACGAATCAAGCTCGTTTTTTATTGAATCATTGTAGAGTATAGAATCGTGTATTGGGATTTTTGAAAAATCTTCTGCGCAAAATCCATCGAAGTTGAACCAAGGTAGGGGGTGGAATACATGATGATTTGAAACCTCAAATCCGGAATATAAAGCGACGTATTCTTCGTCTGTAAGTCCGTGGCGGTTTAGCGAAGTATTGATCAAATTAAAACTTCCTAATATCCCGGCGGGTTTAACGATTTCAATAAATTGGGTATCATATTCCACAATTCCGTCAGCGATTGTAAAAGAAACAGCCTTTCTAACGAAGCCGGGAAAGTAGTTTTTGTCTATTTGTATTCCGTTTTCAAGTTTTATACCGAAGTTGTTCTTCATAAGATCTCCGTTGTTTAATAACCGTTTTGTTAAAAAGGATGAGCCGTGGCTCATCCTTTTTAACTGTTATTGCAAAAGTGTCCAACCTGTATAATCGTTTGACTTATATTCGGATATGCTTCCATCGGAAATTGAACAAACCGAGTTTGCCGGGATAATAGTCTTTACATTATTAATAGTAATATAAAGAGCGATGTCCGATGCGTTGAGAAGCATTCCATCCTTTATCATAAGCGCATTTACGGCATCCTCGTAATGGAGAATGTCTTTTATCGACGCGTAATAATATTCGTCCGCTCTGTTGCCGTACGTATCAACGAATTTCTCAAGCTCATCCCAACCCGCGTTCTTGTAATCAACTGCATGAACACCGAAGCAGAAGAATTTAAGATCTCCGTCATCACCGTAAGCCGCATAATCCGCCATAACATCATTTAAGGTTGTGTGATTTGCGTTGTAGGACCAATCGTATCTGTCCATGGGAAGAGGGAATGCTACATTGTCCGCTCTTCCGACGGTTCTTCTGGCGTAAAGATAACCAGCGCTTTCGAGATAGGCTTTAACCGCATCGTTGGTTTTGCCGTGAGGGTATGCAAAACCGACAACACTTCCTTCTCCAAACAGATCTTCAATATCCTTTTTCGTTTCCTCGGCGTACTTTGCATAAGCATTGTTGGTCATTATAGGATGCCAGTATTTTGAGGAGTAGTCTTTTGCAAAGTGATAGTTATAGTCGATATAGTAAAGACCTTCAACATCGGTTTTGTAGATATACTGGGAATCCAGAGTATTCTTTATGGAGTCGGAATAGATTATAGTTTCGTGAATTGGAATGTCGGCAAAATCCTCGGCGTCAAATCCGTCGAAATCGAACCAGGGAAGCGGATGATATAAATGATGGTTTGCAACCTCGTAACCTGCGTAAAGAGCCTTGTATTGCTCGTCGGTAAGTCCGTTTCTGTTAGAAGCGGTGTTGATCAAATTGAACGTTCCTAAAATTCCTCCGCGCCTAACGATGTCAATAAAAGCTGAGTCGTTTGCAACGATACCGTCGTCCATTGAGAAGGTGACGGACTTTCTGACAAAGCCGGGGAAGTAATTTGTATCAATTTTCGTTCCGTTTGCAAGGGTTACACCAAAGTCACTTGCAAGAATCGAATCCTCATCCTTGATCTCGGGAGTAATAACTGCCGAGCCGTTATCGGGTGCAACCTCAATATCTACAACGTTATTTCCGTCAACGATCTTCGCAGTTGCTATTGTGTTTTTGCCGTTGTAATTAACGGTTACAGCCTTCCAATTATCGGGGATTTTAACTCTTACGGTTAATTCGTAATTATATATAGAATCATCAAGCGAGTCGGAAAGGGAAACAGTAATTTTCTCGTTTGCGTCATCGTATATAGCTTCAACGAAAGCATCCTGTGCCTCTCTTACGTAGAGTGCGATATCCTCATAATGTGCATTCCAAAGCTTTCCGTTTGCAACTTGTGCTGCAATTTTTTCGCATGCAGTTTCCATATAGGTATTATGGAGATAATATCCGCCGGGGGTGTTAGCAACATCCTCGTCTTCGGTCAGTGCGTGAATTGAAGCAACCAGGATCTGATTGCCTGATATGGCACCGTTAATAACACCGTCAAGCCAGTTTGTTACTCTGTCGGGGGTAAGGAAATAACCGAAAACCCAATCCCAGTTGATGTTTTTGTTTGTAACTACTGCGGTGTCACCTCTTGAGCATCTTGCCGCGATGTGGTGCTTCATAATAAGCTCTCTTGCTTCGGGAGAGTAGATGTACTTTTTGAGATTTTCAACGTTGCTGATAGCGTCAAACTGAGATTCCCAAGAAGAGAAGCCGGGATATGCGAACGTGAGAACATCCTGTCCGGGGAAAAGCTCGCGAAGCTTTTCCTGAGAGGTAACTACCTCATAATTAAGTAGATCTTCGTTAATAACGGCGTTGCCGTTTCCGTCCTTCGAACCCCACCATGAGTGAGTTCCGGAGTGGTTTATAATGCTCCATCTGCCGTTATTTATGTATTCTTTAAAAGCGTTGAGACTGTCTGTTTTGACAGAAGTGTTGTTTTTATCGTAAACCTTATCAAGGATTAGCGCAACGTCGGCAACAAGACCGTTGTCTACAAGCATTTTATCAAGAAGCTGCATAGTGGTTATGTCACCGTCATCGTGTACGATTGCAACAGCGCCATTAGCTCCGCCTTTAAGGGGGAGAATAGATGCTTCGGTGTATACGTAAGGCTTAAGCTCGTCAAAAGCATTGTTCGGAAGTCCTGCAAGGACAAGAAGCTTTTCGTATAAATTCTTCTGATTTAACTGCTTCTCGGTCAGTGCACCATTATCTTCGTATACAGCGGCAAGATCCGAGAGTCTTTCGTTTGCGTAATCGGTTACGCTATAAAGCTCCGGATTGCTGGAAACAACGATACCGTTTGAAGTTTGGATTACCACTGCAACTCTATATGATTTTGAAAGATCGGTTATCGCAATGGGCATACCGAGATAGAACTCTTTTCCTTCTTCCGATGTCCTTTTATCAAAGCTTGTGTATATAGCGTTATCAGGGTTGTAGGATTTCATTCCGTCGTTCCAAATTGCGATTCCCGGAGTACCTTCAGGGGCGTCATCGTGAAGCTCGATGGCAAATGCCATATGTACCATAGCACGATAGTCAAGGTTTTTTTCGGTGATTTCTGCCGTAACTATTATTTCATCGGTTGCCTGTGATGAAATACCGACGATAATTACAGAGCAGATAAGCAGAATACATACGGAAATTATGGACAGTATTCTGTTTCTCTTAGTTTCATTAATTCTCTTCATAACTAACTCCATTTCATGTGAGATTAAATAGTGAAAATCGTGTACAAGAGACCTTTGAACACGATTTATGATTTATTTTATCATCAATTTATTTAAAACACAATATATATATAATATTTTGTGCAAAATGACGAAAAAAATCTCCATTATCGCCATAATCAATTTATCAAAGATTTTAGTTGAAAAATGGCTGAAAAGGGAGATTTTACTGTATTTTGTTTTGGAGTTGAATTTGCTTGTGTTTGATGATAAATTGCTGAAAACCGATTTCTGCCCGGTATTAAGTTTGGAAATCTATATTTGTTTGCGTTGCTCCGTGTATATCGCTTCCGGAAGTGATGAAAGGGATTCCGAGATGATCGTAAGCAAGCTTTGTTACGCAACGTCCTCGAGGTGTTCTGGAGAGGAAACCGATTTGCATAAGATACGGCTCGTAAACGTCTTCAATTGTAATTGCTTCTTCACCGATGGTCGCTGCAAGAGTATCAAGTCCGACAGGGCCGCCGCCATAAAATTTAATTATTGCTTCAAGCATTCTTCTGTCGATATTGTCAAGTCCAAGATCGTCAATTTCCAATGCTTCCAACGCATATTTTGCAATTTCAGACGTGATTGTTCCATCGCCTTTTACAAGTGCGAAATCACGAACACGCTTTAAGAGTCTGTTAGCTATTCTTGGCGTACCTCTAGATCTTGATGCGATGCTGTAAGCTCCGTCATCGGTTATGGAGATTTCAAGGATTGTTGCCGAGCGCTTTACGATAGTTGCAAGTTCTTCGGGAGAATAAAGTTCAAGCTTTAAAAGCACACCGAATCTATCACGAAGAGGGGTGGTTAACTGACCTGCACGTGTTGTTGCACCGATAAGCGTAAACTTTGGGATAGGCATATGGATCGTTCTGGCGCTAGGGCCTTTTCCGATTATAATGTCGAGCGCATAGTCTTCCATCGCAGGGTAGAGAATTTCCTCGGCAACTCTTGAAAGTCGATGGATTTCGTCGATAAATAACACATCTCCAGGTGCGAGATTGGTTAGTATCGCGGCGAGGTCACCGGGCTTTTCAATGGCAGGCCCGGAAGTTGTTCTGATGTTAACACCCATTTCGTTGGCGATAATAGACGAAAGTGTCGTCTTTCCAAGACCGGGAGGGCCGTAAAGCAAAACGTGATCTAAGGCTTCTCCACGCATTTTTGCGCTTTCAATATAGACCTTAAGGTTTGATTTTGCTTTGTTTTGACCAACATAATCGGACAAATTTTTAGGGCGAAGACAGTTTTCAACCTCTCCGTCTTCGATTGAATCGTATTCGCTCGAAATTATTCTGTTTTCAAAATCAAAATCGTTTGCTTCTTCAATCATTTAAATGGTATCCTTTCGGGATTATCTGCCTTGTGAAAGCTTCTTTAAAACAGCTTTAATAATAGTACCTGCATCAGAGGTATCGGTTATACCCTTTAGTGCGGCGAGTATGGTTGACTTATCATATCCGAGAACGAGAAGAGCCTCGGTTGCTTCCGAAACTGCAAAATTTGAAGCAACAGACTCGGATACCTGCGTATGTTGATTGTCGTTGGATGCGAACATAGTCTTCGCCATTTTATCTTTCAACTCAAGAATGATGCGGGCTGCGCTTTTTGCTCCTATACCCGGAGCTTTGGAAATTGCTTTTGCGTCATCTGTGCAGATAGCTAAAGCCAACTTTTCAGGGGTGAGGGTGGAAAGAATGCTCATGGCTACTTTAGGACCAACTCCGCTGACAGAGGTTAAATTGTTGAAGCATTCGCGTTCCTCTGTTGTTCCGAATCCAAAAAGCTCAACACCGTCTTCTCGGACGGAAAGGTGAGTGTATAGCAAAACTTCTTTTCCAAGTTTAGAGAGTAAAGAGTCGGACGTATTATGACTCACGGTAAGCATATATCCAACGCCTCCGCAATCAATAACGCAGGTATTTATATCTCGGTGCGCTAATTCACCTTTTAAATAATAAAACATAAAAACTCCTTACTTTAAATTTTCGATTGTGAACTATGAACTGATTTTATCATTTTTTCAAGAGATATTCTCGGAAGAGTGATTTCTCTTGAGCAACCGTCGCAAATCATTCTGACATCGCTGCCGCTGCGTAATACTGTGAAGATTTCCGAGCCGCACGGATGCTTCTTTTTGAGGTGCAGTTTATCTCCTAAATTGAATTTTACAATCTGCATATTACTTGTTGGAATACAATGATTTGTATGTCTCTTTTTTGCGTTCTGCCTCGGTTTTATTGCCAAATCTAGCGTTTATTATCTTGTCCAAAAAAGTGATGATTCGTTTTGCAACGTACGTGATACCAAATATAGCTCCATAGAAAACGGTAAACAAAATAATAGCAACAAAAATTTTGGAAGAGCTACCGGTTCCGATGTTACCGATAGTGAGGAATATTGAGCAAAAGGCGATAAGCAAGGTTGTGTAATGTATTAAAAGCCTAATAAGTATATTTAACTTTTTAGCTTGTAAAACAAGCGAAGCGAGGGATATTAAAAAGCCGAATCCTACTATGAGCGCAAAGGTGGAAAAGTCGATTACTGCGGTAGAGAAGTTTGTTGAAACGGCAAATACAAAAAAGAGTAGCAGGATTAAAACCGAAAATCCGCATGCCTTAAGAACTGTTTCTTCTATTTTTTTCATTAAAAATCTCCCAATTTCTATTTATAGTTTGAAGCATGATTCTTCGATGAAATTTAATAAATCTATAATACCATAATCGCATTGAAATTTCAAGTCTTTTTGCAAAAATGAAGCCGATCGAATGAATTAACAATTTGTTTGCATAAATATTCTTTGGTTTTAATTGACTTTTATTTTTTTTAATGTTATAATATATAATAAAATTTATTGTGTGAGGTTTGACGTATGCAAAGAAGAACCGCAAGGGAAAATGCCTTTATTTTGATTTTTGAAAGTGTTTTTAAGACCGACGAGGTCGCTGAAGAGATTTTTACTAAGGCAACTCAAATACGTGGATTGGAGTATGACGATTACGTGAAAGAAACGTTTTTTGGATCGTATGAAAATTCTGCTGTTATAGATTCCGCTGTTGAAAAACATCTTACCGGCTGGAAGCAGGAGAGAATTTCGCCCGTTTCAAAGGCGATCATTCGACTTGCCGCTTATGAAATTATGTTTATGAGTGATGTTCCTGCGCGTGTTTCTATTAACGAAGCGGTAGAGCTTTCAAAAAAATATGATGATGAAAAGTCGTATTCCTTTGTAAACGGTGTTCTTCACGCCCTTGCTGATGAATATGCAGAAAAATAATTTGGAACGTGTAATTCTTGCTATAGACACAAGCAATTACACAACGTCCGTTGCAATACTTGATATATCGGGTAAGCTGATTGCCAATTTAAAACTTCCATTAAAAGTAAATGAGGGCGCACGTGGACTCAGACAATCGGATGCGTTGTTTGCCCATACGGTGAATTTGCCTAAAATTATGCAGATTGCTATGCCGTATTTGGAAGGGAAGGATATAGCGGCAATCGGTGTCAGCGATAAACCCCGAAACGTCGATGGTTCGTATATGCCGTGCTTTCTGGCGGGAGTTGCCGTTGCTGAAAGCCTCAGTTGTACGCATAAGCTGCCTTTGTACCGATTTTCACATCAGTGTGGTCATATTATGGCCGCGCTATATTCATCGGGGGCGGAGCATTTGCTTGAAAAAGAATTTGCAGCTTTCCATATTTCCGGAGGAACAACAGAGCTTGTTCGCGTATGTCCCGATACATACGGGTTTAAAACCGAGCTTCTTGGAGGAACGCTTGATTTGAATGCAGGACAGCTTATTGACAGGATAGGCGTCTATATGGGACTTGACTTTCCCGCCGGACCGGAAATGGAAAGGTTAGCTCTTTTAAATGGTAAAAAGGTTTCTGCCAGGAAGATACGTTTGAATGAAATGTCTGTAAACCTTTCGGGTGTGGAAAATCTTGCTGCCAAGCTTTATGATGAGACTAAGGACAAATCCTTGTGTTCTGCATTTGTTTTTGATTATATTTCACGTGTTCTCATTGCGATAAGCGAGGAATATGAGAATAGATACGGAAAGTGCGATTTTGTTTATGCCGGCGGTGTTATGTCGAATTCCATTATCAAAAATGCTCTTTCTTTACGTTTTCGTTCTTATTTTGCCGAGCCTGCAATGTCTGCAGATAATGCAGTAGGCATAGCCGCACTTGCGCTTAGGGCATATAAATCGGAGAATAAATAATGAATATAAATTTGTTGCGTGAACGTGGTGGGCCTGCTGCGTTTACGGTTACGGAATTAAATAACTATATTAAGAGTCTTTTTGACAGTAACGGAAATCTATCGTCGGTTACCGTTAAAGGCGAAATATCTAATTTCGTTGCACATAAATCGGGACATCTGTATTTTTCATTGAAAGATTCCGAAGGCCAAATCAGAGCTGTTATGTTCCGTTCTGCTGCTGCTCGTTTGAAATTTCTTCCGGAGTCCGGCATGAAGGTGATAGTCAGCGGTTCGGTTACCGTGTATCCGAGAGACGGGTCTTATCAGCTTTACGCAACCGCAATGCAACCTGATGGAATTGGAGCGTTGTATCTTGCTTACGAGCAATTGAAGGAGCGTTTGATGAGGGAAGGACTCTTTGATGAGTCGAACAAAAAAAGTATCCCGAAGTTTCCTTCAAAAATTGGTGTTATTACGTCGCCAACCGGTGCCGCAATAAGAGATATTATCAATGTAACCGGAAGAAGATATCCTTTGGCGGATATTTATTTATATCCGGCTCTGGTGCAGGGTGAGGGTGCGGAAGAAAGCCTTATTCGAGGCGTTGATTTCCTTGACAAGCAGGGGAATGTTGACGTTATTATAATCGGTCGAGGTGGCGGATCTATTGAAGATTTGTGGGCGTTTAACAGCGAAGCTCTTGCCAGACGTATTTATGCAGCTAATACTCCTATTATATCTGCAGTAGGTCATGAAATCGATTTTACAATATGCGATTTCGTAGCCGATCTCCGAGCGCCGACTCCTTCTGCGGCAGCAGAGCTTGCGGTGCCGGATTTTAAAGAAATTCTTTTGAGAATAGATAACTGTTCCGATAGATCCTCGTATGCATTGAAGCGTGTTGTTGAACGTGCTAATGAACGCTTTTTGAGAGTAGTCAATTCCTCTGTTTTGAAGGATCACAGAAAACTTTTTAAGCCTAGTTTGCTATTGCTTGACGATCTGAAGGGAAGAGCTTGTCGAGGAATGGAAAACGTATTTAGAATGAGCAGAGAACGGTTTACTGTAAATACCGGAAAATTGTCAGGATTGAATCCGCTTGCTGTTTTATCTCGCGGTTATTCCGTTACCGAGATGGACGGGAAGAGTGTGAGGAATGTTGATGATTTGACTATTGGTGATACAGTTAATGTTATTTTAAATAACGGCAGTTTTACTGCAACGGTATCGTCTGTTGAAAAAAAGGATGTATGAGATGAAGAATGATATGAGCTTTGAATCAGCTATTGAAAAACTTGAATTGGAAGTAAAAAAACTCGAAGAAGGCAATTTGTCTCTTGATGAAGCTCTTGAGTCGTATGAAACCGCTATCGGTCTTGTGAAAATTTGTAATGACAAGCTCGAAAGCGCCGACAGAAAGGTTCGCATTTTGGTTGAAAATTCCGGCTCGGAGATAGTTGATAAAGATTTTAACGAAAATTTCGATGAGACTTGATGTTTTTTTGCATGAAACAGGAAGGGCTGAAAGCCGTACCGAGGCTAAAAATTTGATTCTTGAAGGCTCTGTAACTGTTTTTGGAAATGTGGTTCGTAAACCTTCCTATGAGATTGACGAAGCGGCGGAAAACGTAGAAATTAACGTAACCGCAAAAAAATTTGCTAGCAGGGCAGGTTTTAAGCTTGAAGCTGCATTGGATAACTTTAACGTATCGGTTGAAGGGAAATGCGCAGTAGACATTGGAGCATCAAGCGGTGGTTTTACCGATTGTTTGCTTAAGCGTGGTTGCACTCACGTTTTTGCAGTAGATTCCGGATATGGGCAGCTTGTTCGCTCGCTTAGAGAGGATGAGCGTGTTTCGGTTTATGAAAATTATAATGCCAGATATATGAAAAGCGCGGACTTTGAGTCTACGCCCGACATTGCGGTTATGGACGTTTCTTTTATTTCGGCAACTTATATAATTCCTGCGGTTAAGGATGTGTTGGCTGCCGGCGGTGAATTTATTTGTCTTATAAAACCGCAATTTGAAGTAGGGAAAGCAAAGCTTGGCAAGGGCGGAATTGTGAGAAATGAAAAATTCCGTCGAGAAGCTATTGATAAAGTTGTTTCTTTTGCGTTTAGCCAAGGCTTTGAAATGAGGGGCGTTATTGAGTCTCCGATTACCGGAGGAGATGGAAATATAGAATATCTTGCTTATTTCAGAAAGGCGGATAGTAAAGAATGAAAAAAATAATATTGATTCCCAATCCTACTAAGGACAAAGATCTTTCTGTAACGAAGAATGCCGTAAAAAAACTGTTGTCGTTGGGATTTGAGGTGTATACACCGGTAAAATTTATTGATCTTGAAAAAATAGGAGCTAAAACCTATGATGACCGATTGCCTGCCGAGGCCGAGTTGATTTTGGTTGTTGGCGGTGATGGTTCGATTATTGATGCATCTCTTGTTGCAATCAAACTTAATGTTCCGTTGCTTGGAATTAATCTTGGTAAGGTGGGGTATCTTAGTGAGGTTGAACCGGACAATCTTGACATTCTTGATAGACTTGTTAACGAGGACTACACCATTGAAAGAAAAATGCTTTTGAAGGTGGAAAAATATTCGCCTCAAGGGGATGTTAAAGTGTCTGCAAGAGAGGCGGTTAACGACGTTGTTATCTCTCATGATGCCTATTTTGGAATTGCCGATTTCAAGCTGGAAAATTCGTATGGAGACAGAATTACTTACAGAGCTGATGGATTGATATTAGCTACTCCTGCAGGCTCTACAGCATATTCGCTTTCTGCCGGCGGACCGATTGTTTCTCATAATTTGGATTCTATCACGGTAATACCGGTTTGTCCTCATTCTTTCTTTAACCGAGCTATTATTTATGATAAGGATGAGTGTATAAAAATTTCCAATTTCGGAGATGCCGTACTGAATATTAGTGTTGACGGAAGATTTTTTGAGAACTTGTCCCCGGGTGAGTGGTGCGTTGTTCAAAAAAGCCAAACTTATCTTAAAATGGTAACCTTCTCGCAAAACAATATGTTTTCAGTTTTGTTTAAAAAAATAAAGGATATAAACGGTTCGGTTTGATAATCGAGCGTCAAAGGAGTATGAACATATGAAAAATGTTAGACAACAGAAAATTTTAGAGTTGATTGAGAAATATGATATTGATACTCAGGACACCCTTATAAGCAAACTTCGCGAACTTGGTTTTGATGTTACTCAGACAACCGTTTCGCGTGATATAAAGCAGCTTAATATCGTTAAATCTGTAAGCTCCAAAGGAACGTATAAATACGTTGCACCCGGAATACGCAAGGATGAAGGAGTGCCTGTTTTAAGCTCCGCAATAACCGATTCCGTTATAAAAATTTCCGCCGCAGGGAACATTGTTGTTGTTAAAACCTATCCTGGTATGGCAAACGCAATTGCTGTGTGCGTAGATTCGCTTTATCATGAATCTATTATTGGTAGTGTTGCGGGTGATGACACTATATTACTTGTTGTTGCAGATGCCGACGCAGCAAGCCGACTTGCTTTTGAATTGAGAGAAAAGTTCAGCTAAAAGTTAAAATAGTCTGCAATTTGATTTTGAAACGGAGAAAAAAATGCTTCTTTCATTGCATATAGAGAATATAGCTGTAATAAAATCAATTGATCTTGATTTCAGCGAAGGTTTTTCTGTGCTTACGGGTGAAACAGGCGCCGGAAAATCGGTTATAATAGATAGCATCAATCTTCTTCTGGGCGCAAAAGCTGACCGAGAGCTTATAAGAAATGATGCCGAGTTTGCTATGGTAAGCGGACTTTTTTCAGACCTTTCGCCTCGAATTTCCGAAAGCCTTCAGCAAATAGGCATAGAGCCTTCGGAAGACGGAACTTTGCTGATCCAAAGAACACTTACTTCCTCGGGACAGTCTCGTATAAACCTTAACGGAAGAGCGGTAAGTCTTGCTCTTCTTAAATCGGTAACTCCTCTTCTTGTTGCGATCCACGGACAAAATGATACCGCATCTCTTACAAATTCTAAAAATCACATAGATCTTTTGGACGTTGTTGCAGGTTGTTCGGATAAAATCGCTGACTATAGAATAGCGTACGACAAGCTGGAAAAAATAAGAAGAGAAATAATCAGTGTTCAGCAAGCTTCCGCAGAGGGTGAACGGATGCGTGAGATACTTGAGTATCAGATAAAGGATATTGATTCGGCTCAGCTTAAACCCGATGAAGAAGATGAACTGATTGATAAAAAAATTAAAATTAAAAATAGCGAAAAAATTATTAAGAATTCGGAGTTCGTGTTTAAGGCGCTTAAGGGAAGCGAAAAGGGAAGTGTTTCGTATTTGCTTGACAGAAGTGCGACTGCTCTGGAACAGCTTTCTGACGTTGTAGACGGATTTGGTGACTATGCCGAACGTATTCGTGAAGCGGTATATCAGATTGATGATATTGCAGAGGAAGTTTATGCTGTTCTTTCCGATATTGACAATGACCCGGATGTAACCCTTAATAAAATCGAGGCTCGTCTTGATAGAATAGCTAAGTTGAAAAGGAAATACGGGCTTACGGTAAGCGACGTTCTTGCGTTCCGTGAAAAATGCGCTTCGGAACTTAATGTAATGCAAAATTCCGAGCAACTTATTTCCTCTCTGAAAAAGAACGAAACGATTGCGTATAATGAAGCTTTGAAAATTGCAAAGGAGATACACGAAAAGAGAAGCGTTGCCGTATCTTATCTTGAAGAGCGTGTAAAATCCACCCTTGAATTTTTGGATATGCCAAAAGTCGTATTTTTTGTTTCGATGAAAGAAAACGTAAAAGACGGTGTAGTTCAGCTTTCTTCGGATGGATACGATGAAGTTGAATTTTATATTAGCGCAAACAGAGGCGCTGCTCCGCAACCGTTATCTAAAATAGCGTCCGGAGGCGAGATGTCTCGAATAATGCTTGCTTTGAAGAGCGTTATTGCGGATAAAGACGGAGTTCCTACCGTTATTTATGATGAAATAGATACCGGTGTTTCGGGAAAAACCGCCAGAAAAATTGGTATAAAAATGCTAGAGCTGTCAAAAAGTTCTCAGCTGTTTTGCGTTACGCATAGCGCTCAAATTGCATCACTTGCGGACAGACATTTCCTTATAAGCAAAAGCGATGTGCATTCCGAAACTCAAACCTCGGTTAAGGTTCTTGATTATGAGGGAAGAATTGCCGAGCTTTCCAGAATTTTGGGCGGTATAAATGTAACCGATGCGCAAAAAGCTGCAGCTAAGGATATGCTTGAAGAAAAAAATATATACAATTAACACATAATAAATTTGAGGTGTCATGGTTGAGTATACAAAAGAGTATCTCAAGCTAAATGACGTTGAATTTAAAGTAAAAGTAAAAATAAAGGATTTCTCTACAATACGGATTGGGGGATTTGCCAAGATTGTTGCATATCCCGACACCGAGGAAAAGTTTTGTAATCTTATTTCGTTCTTGACAAAAATCGGTTTGAAATATAAAGTTATAGGCGGTATGTCAAATATTCTTGCAGACGATGCAGGGTATGACGGTGTGCTGATTAAAACCGATAGGTTGAAAGAAATTGTTTTTAACGAAGAATACGTTTGCGCCATGTGCGGAGTGAGTATGCCTTATTTGGCTTATTTGTGTTCTATGGCAAATCTCTCCGGATTGGAGAGGTTATCGGGTATTCCGGGGAGAATGGGTGGCTGCGTGAGAGGAAATGCCGGTGCATACGGTACAGACCTTTCAGAATGCGTTTTTGAATGTAAAACCTTTTCTCCTTTGCAAAATACCATGAAAACTTTGACTCTGCGAGAGCTTGATTTTTCATATAGAGGCAGTTGTTTAAAGCAAAGCGGAGATATTATCGTTTCGGTAAAATTGAAGTTAAAAAAAGGTGATTACATTGAAATCCGAAATAATATGGATTATTATAAATCGAAGCGTAGGTTGAGTCAACCGGTTGATACACCTTCCTTGGGAAGCGTTTTTAAACGAACATCTGATGGTATATCAGCGGCAAAGCTTATTGATATGTGCGAATTGCGAGGTTGTACCTATGGTGGCGCTTCGATTTCTTCCAAGCACGCAGGATTTATCGTAAATCAGAACAATGCAAGTTCAGAGGATGTAAAATCTCTTGTTGCAATTGCAGAAAAGTCGGTATATGATAGGTTTTCTGTCAAGCTTGAAAGAGAGATAGAATATTTGGTTTGATCGTTTAGGGAGTTTGTTATGTCTTTTTCATCTATGCAAAAAGACGCGATTGTTTCACAGAATTATAAAGCATCGTGTTGCAGACGCGCATTTCTACGCGGCGTCTTTTTTGCCAAGGCTTATCTTAATGATGACAGAACGGTCTGTATACATATTGAAAGAAAGAATGTTGCCGATTTTATAGCAAAACTTATAAAGGAGTTTTATTCCTCGTCGGTAGAAATTTCTCACGAAAAATATGGAGGCAGATTTTATAGTTTGTTGTTTGTGTCGAGATCTGCCTCGGAATATATATCAAATATTGAAAATGCGGAGATTCTTGATGAAAAATGCCCCTCCTGTTTATCCGCTTTTTTGAGAGGCGTGTTCGTTGCTTCCGGAAAAATTTCCGATCCGCAAAGTCAGTATTCTCTTGAATTCTCCCTTGGTACAAGATCGCTTCTTTTTGCTGATTTTTTAGCAGAATACGGGATTGTTCCTTTAATCTCATATAAAAAAAGCGAAACCGTTGTATACTTTAAAAACAGTTCGATGATAGAAGAATTTTGCGCTACAGCCGGTATGAATAAGGCTGTGTTTGCAATTTTGAATTCTAAAGCCGAGGGCGAAATCAAGCAAAATATTAATAGAAGAATTAATTGCGAAACAAATAATATTGCAAAAGCAATAGATGCAGCGGCAAAGCAAATTGAAATTATTTCCAAACTTGAAAGTGTCAACCTGCTTTCTTCGTTACCCGATGAGCTTGAGCAAACTGCAAGGTTGAGACTTGCTCATGCTGATTTGTCATTATCGCAGCTTTCTGCAATTGCAATTCCTCCGATTTCAAAATCCGGTCTCTCACATCGGTTAAATAAAATCGTTGAGCTGGGAAAACAACTTTTAGACTCTGAAAAAAATAGTTAAAGAAAGGAAGTCTGCTATGGGTGAATTCGTTCATCTTCATCTTCATACTGAATACAGCTTGCTTGACGGTGCTGCGAGAATATCATCTATTGCAGACAAAGCAATTTCCGACGGTCAGGATGCAGTAGCAATCACCGACCACGGAGTTATGTATGGAGCTGTTGAGTTTTACACAGCTCTTAAATCAAAGGGTGTTAAGCCGATAATCGGATGTGAAGCTTACGTTGCGGCGAGATCTCGTTTTCTTAAGGAAGGGAAGCAGGATTCTTCCGGACATCACCTCGTTCTTCTTTGTAAAAACGGAGAAGGCTATAAAAATTTGTGTTATATGGTATCCGAAAGCTTTATTTCCGGTTTTTATTCAAGACCTAGAATAGATATGGAGCTTTTACGCCAGTATCACGAAGGTTTGATAGCCCTTTCCGGATGTGTCGGTGGTAAAATCCCCTCGCTCATTCTTGCCGGCGCTATGGAAGAAGCTGAACAGTATGCTTTGGAGATGAAGCAGATATTCGGCGATGATTTTTATTTGGAAATTCAAAATCACGGTCTTGATGATGAGCGTAAAGTTGCGTATGGCATAAGACTTTTGAGTGAAAAATGCAATATTCCTATGGTTGCTACAAATGACGTCCATTATCTTGAACGTTCCGATGCGGATATGCAAGCTACATTAATGTGCATCCAAACCAATAACGTCGTTTCCGACGGCCGCCCCTTTGGTTTTGAAACGGATGAGTTTTATTTTAAAACTTCTTCGGAAATGAAGGTTCTTTTTGCCGGCTTTAAAGGTGCGATTGAAAACACGGTTAAAATTGCTGACAAGTGTAATTTTGATTTTGAGTTCGACAAGCTCCACCTTCCAACATTCACGCCGGAGGATGACTTGACTCATGCTGCCAAGCTGAAAATGGAAGCGTACAAAGGCTTTGAGAGAAAACAAAAACATGGTAAAATTAAGTTTGTAAAGTATCCTAAAGAAGTTTATGAGGAAAGAATAAAGTACGAGCTTTCCGTTATAGAAAAAATGGGATTCTCCGCTTACTTTTTGATAGTCAGCGATTTCGTATCTTATGCCAAAAATAACGATATTCCGGTAGGCCCGGGCAGAGGATCGGGCGCGGGTAGCCTTGTCGCTTATTTGATTGGTATTACAGATGTTGATCCGATTATATTCGATCTTCTCTTTGAGCGTTTTTTGAATCCTGAACGTGTTTCAATGCCTGATTTTGATATAGACTTTTGCTATAACAGACGTGAGGAGGTAATTGAATACGTTAAAAGAAAATACGGCGATGATAAGGTCGCTCAGATCGTTACTTTCGGTACTCTTGCAGCAAGAGCTGCCGTAAGAGACGTTGGACGTGCTTTGGGAATGCCTTACAGCAAGGTTGATTCTGTTGCAAAGCTCGTTCCTCGTATGTCTCAAAGCATTGATGCGGCTATGGAAAACAAAGATTTTCTTAAGCTATATAATTCCGATGATGAAGTACACAAGCTCGTGGATTTAAGCCGAAAGCTTGAAGGTATGCCTCGTCATGCTTCAACTCACGCTGCCGGTGTGGTTATCACCGAAGAACCTACCTATAAATATGTTCCTTTATCTTATAGCGGTACGGGTGTTGTTACGCAATTTGATATGAATACCGATGCAAAGCTGGGGCTCGTAAAATTCGATTTCCTGGGGTTGCGTTATCTTACGGTTATTCACGATGCCGAACTTGCAATACGGGAGCGTATACCCGACTTTGATATAACGAATATTCCGTTTGATGACGAAGAAACCTTTAAATTGCTATGTGACGGAAAAACAAACGGTGTATTCCAGCTTGAGTCGGACGGAATGAAGCAGGTTTTATCAAGACTTATGCCCTCATGCCTTGAGGATATAATCGCATGTGTTGCTTTGTATCGCCCGGGACCTATGGATTCTATTGATTCCTTTATTGCCAGAAAGCACGGTAATGAGAAGGTCAGTTATAAAACCGAAAAGCTAAAGCCGATTCTTGATGTTACTTATGGATGTATAGTATATCAAGAGCAGGTAATGCAGATATGCAGAAGTCTTGCGGGATATTCATATGCAAGAGCAGATAATGTTCGTCGAGCGATGTCCAAAAAAAAGGAAGACGTCATGAAAGCCGAGAGAGAGGACTTTATAAAAGGTTCTGTTCAGCATGGCGTTTCGATAGATGTTGCCGAGGAGATTTTTGAAGAAATGCTTGGCTTCGCTCAGTACGCCTTTAATAAGAGCCATGCAACTGCGTACGGAATTCTTTCTTATAGAACAGCCTACCTTAAGGCACATTATCCAACAGAATATTTTGCGTCGCTGCTGACAAGTGTGCTTGATAATACCGTAAAGGTCAGAGAATATATTTTAGACGCACAACGCTTTGGTATTTCCGTGCTTTCTCCTGATGTAAATAAAAGCCGTGAAACCTTTGCAACGGATGGAAAAAATATCAGATTTGGTCTTTTAGCGGTGAAAAACGTGGGCAGAAACTTTGCTAAAGCTGTCATTGACAAAAGAGCAAACCGAAGCTATTCATCTTTTTCCGACTTTGTTTCAAGACTTATAGACGCAGATATAAACAAGCGAACTGTCGAATCTATGATTAAATGCGGTGTTTTCGATTCTCTTGGAGTTAATAGAAATTCTCTTATGTCCTGCTTCGAGGGTATCATTGATTCGGAGCATAACAAGATAAGAAACAATATCTCGGGACAAATGGATATGTTTTCTCAGGTGATTGATGTGGATAGTGATATTGAATATGATTATCCCGAGCTTGAAGAATATCCGATGAGAGTTTTACTTACAATGGAACGAGAAAGTTCCGGAATGTATTTTTCGGGGCAAATGATAGACGATTACTCATCTCACATATCAACGCTTTCTCCAGATTCTATCGCTGATATTATACGTGATTTAAGTGCTGATAGCCAAGATGTCAGCAAAACGAAATATAACGATCGCTCGTCGGTTACTGTTGCCGGAATTATCACTGCTAAGAAGATAAAGGCTTTGAAAAACGGTGATAATATGGCGTTTATTGCCATAGAAGACAGATATGCACAAATAGAGGTTGTTGTTTTTGCAAAGCAGTATAATCAGTGCTACGATCTTCTTGAAGAGGAGAGTGGCGTTGTTGTAAAGGGAACTCTTTCAACAGAGGATTCCGAAACTCCCAAAATACTACTTTCCTCGATTGAAAGGCTTATTACCAACGATGATATGCGGAATACAAAAAAAGCAGATGCCCCCTCAGATGTTAAAACGGCAGAAAAGCGTTTTTATATTCGCGTTCGATCTTTGGAAGACGAAAGAATAACGAAACTTCAAAGAATTTGTGCTTTTAACAGCGGTAAATATAGCGTTGTTCTTTATGACGAATCCAGCAAAAAGTATTCTGTGCTCAAGGGTGCAACCTTGTCTGACGAGGAAAAGGTTTTAGCTCGGTTAAATTCTGTTTTTTCTAAAGAAAATGTTGTATTTAAATAGATAACAACCTTGACAAGTTTTGTCGTTTGTATTATAATTGTTTTTACGCTTTGTGAAAGGAGTTAAATATGATTTTATTAGCTATATTAATTGATTTGATTCTTCTTGGAATTGTTGCGTATGGTGTATATATGGGAATAAAAAAAGGCTTTGTCAGTATTATCGGTAAGCCTGTAAAAACTATAGCATCGCTTATTCTTGCATATACCTGTTGCTCTTGGTTTGGCAGATTGCTGATCGCACCGTTGATCAATGCTCCTATTTCGGGATACGTTAGTGATTTTATATATAAAAATCTTCCGAATATATCTCCGCAAACAGGTATTGAAGAGTTGCCCACGCTTATGAAAATGGCAATCGCAGCATTTAACGTTGATTTAAGCGTAGCTCCCGGTGAATCTTATATTGATTGTGTTGTAGGATTGATCACAAGCCCCGTTGTTAATCTTATTTCCGTCGTTTTAGGCTTTATTGCGCTCTTCTTTATTGGAAAACTCCTGTTCGCATTTGCATTCTACCTCTTAAATAAGTTCTGCAATGCCGGACTTCTTGGGAAAGTAAATAAGATTCTCGGTATGGTGTTTGGCGTATTTATGTTTGTATTTGCCTCTTGGGGTTTGGCGGTTCTTCTGTCAATCTTCTTCCATTTGCCTGCGTTTGATGGGGTAGAACTTATATCCGGATTTGAAGGCGGATTGATTTATCGTTTCTTCAATACCTTTAATCCGATCGTACTTCTTCTTAGCTTTTAAAGCATAAAATTATTTTAGGTGTTTTTATGAAAATTCAAGTTTGTGCAAGATGTAAGAAAAGACCTGCTATGGTTTTTATTACACGAATTGACAACGGTAGCAGCGTAAACGAAGGACTGTGTCTTAACTGTGCTTCGGAGCTTGGTATAAAGCCTGTTAACGATATGTTGAAAAAAATGGGTATAGATGAGGAAGCTATTCAAGGGATGTCAGCCGAAATTGACGGTTTGATGGAGAATGCTTTGGTTGAATCAAGTAATGATTCGGGAGATTCGGAAGGGACTAAAGTTCCGACATTGAATCTTGGAGAACTTTTCGGTATGCCTATGCAGCCTCCCGAACGTGGCGGTGATTCAAAGAAAAAAGGAGCTAAATCGGAAGCTCCGTCTAAAAAGCTTCTTTCGACTTATTGCTCTAATCTTAATGCAAAGGCTCTTGCCGGTAAAATTGATAAAATCGTCGGCAGAGATCGCGAAATAGACAGAATGATCCAGATTCTCTGCCGTAGGCAGAAAAACAACCCTTGTCTTATAGGTGAACCCGGTGTTGGTAAGACAGCTATAGTTGAAGAGCTTGCGTCCAGAATCGTTGAAGGTAAAGTTCCCGAGGTTCTTGCGGGATTTGAAATTTGGATGCTTGATTTAACTGCGCTTGTGGCAGGAACACAGTTCCGCGGTCAGTTTGAATCCCGTATACTTGGTTTGCTTAAGGAAATCAAATCCGCGGGAAATATTATTCTGATGATTGACGAGGTTCATAATATTGCCGGTGCAGGAGAGACCTCTGACGGTAGCATGAGTGCTGCCAATTTGTTAAAACCTGCTCTTTCCAGAGGAGAAATTCGTGTAATTGGCGCAACTACGCTAAAAGAGTACCGTAAGTGTATTGAAAAGGATAGCGCTCTCGAAAGACGCTTCCAGCCTGTAAAAGTGGACGAGCCCTCGGTCGAGGAAACCGTGAAAATTATCAAGGGCATTAAATCATACTATGAGTTGTTCCACAGTGTGAAAATTCCTGAAAATATAGCTCGTCTTGCTGCGTCGCTCTCTGAAAGATATATAACCGACAGATTCCTTCCCGATAAGGCGATAGACCTTATTGACGAAGCAGCTGCAAAGGCAGCTCTTTTGTGTCCCGAACTTAACGAAAAGAAGCGTAATGATAAACTTCTTGCAGATATAAGCAGGGAAATGAGTGAGCTTGAATCAAAAGTAGAATCACCGGAAGGTCAAACCGAAGAAAATTATAAGCAAATTGCTGATTTGAAGGTTGAAAGAATTCGTTTGGAAACAAGACAAAAAATTATCAACCCCATAGTTGATGATCTTGCGGTTACACCAAACGATATTTACAAGGTAATTGAGGTTTGGACCGGAATTCCTGCCGCAGAGCTTAGTGCGGGAGAAATATCCGAGCTTAACGGTCTGGGCGATAGAATTTCTGCTCAGATAATTGGTCAGGATGAAGCTGTTTGTGCGGTAGTAAGAGCAATAAAACGTCGCAGAACCGGTGTCTCGTATAGACAAAATCCGGTTTCGATGATTTTTGCAGGGCCTACCGGTGTTGGTAAAACCGAGCTTGTAAAGGTTCTTGCGAGAGACTTGTTTAAGCAGCCGGAGTCGCTTATACGTCTTGATATGTCTGAGTTTATGGAAAAACATTCGGTTTCTCGAATTATCGGAGCGCCTCCCGGATACGTAGGTTACGATGAAGCGGGGCAGCTTACCGAAAAAATACGCAGAAGACCATATTCTGTAATCTTGTTTGACGAAATCGAAAAGGCGCATCCCGACGTGATGAATATACTTCTTCAGGTTCTTGATGACGGTAAAATTACCGATGCGCAAGGACGAGAGGTTAATTTCGAGAATGCCGTTATAATTATGACGACTAATGCGGGTAGCGAAACTTCCAGCGGTATAAGCGGATTCACTAACCAGAGAGAGCTTCAAGCGAAGGAGAAAACCGAAAAAGCTCTTTCATCCTTCCTTCGTCCCGAGTTTATAAACCGTATAGACGAGATAATAACCTTCCGACATTTGGATAAAAATGATTTTGTGAAGATTGCTGATATAATGATGAACAAGCTTAAAAACCATATGGACGAGCAGGGAATAAAACTTGCTTACGGTGATGATGTTCTTAATTATATTGCGGAAGAATCATTCTCGGAAAAATTCGGAGCACGTAATATGCGTCGCTTTATTGAAAGAAACGTTGAAGATGCCCTCGCTACGCTTGTAATTGATAATTACGCAAGAAAGCTCGACGGCGTTTCTCTCTCGGTCGTTGATAACAAAATTAAATTTGATACTATTTGATATAAAGGAGATATAAATCATGGCAGAATGTTCTCATGACTGTTCTACTTGCTCGCAAAAGTGTTCTAAAGAATCGCTTCTTGCTCCTCAGAACAAAGCGAGTAATGTAAAGCACGTCATAGGCGTTGTTAGCGGCAAGGGTGGTGTTGGTAAATCACTCGTTACTTCGATGCTTGCCGTTGCAATGCAAAGAAGAGGCTATAAAGTGGGTATTCTTGATGCGGATATTACCGGTCCGTCTATTCCCAAGGCCTTTGGATTAAAAACCGGCTCGGTTGAGGGAAGCGATCTTGGAATGTTCCCTCCGAAGACCAAAACCGGAATTGAGGTTATGAGTGTTAACCTTTTGGTAGACGATGAAACAAAACCCGTTGTTTGGCGTGGCCCTGTAATTGCAGGAACTGTTAAGCAGTTCTGGACAGATGTTGTTTGGAACGAGGTCGACTATATGTTCGTTGATATGCCTCCCGGAACAGGCGACGTTCCGCTCACTGTTTTCCAGAGTCTTCCTCTTGACGGTATCGTTATAGTAAGCAGCCCCCAGGAGCTTGTTTCTATGATAGTTGAAAAGGCTGTGAATATGGCTGCTCTTATGGACGTTAAGGTTCTCGGTCTTGTTGAGAATTACAGCTATATCGTATGTCCTGATTGCGGCAAGGTTATAAGACCTTACGGTGAGAGCCGTATTGAAGAGCTTGCAAAAGCACATAATACCGCAGTTTTGGCACAACTTCCCATCGATCCCGAACTTGCTTCGCTTTGCGATAAGGGCGTAATCGAACTCTTTGAAGGAGATTACCTTGAAAGCGCTGCGGATAAAATTGAAGCAGCCCTTAAATAAAGCATTAAAACCGCCCGTTAATTCGGGCGGTTGCATTAAATGGAGTCAAAATGAAAATAAGCGTTGGTAGGATTGCAACAGTACGCGAAGAGCTTGTAAAAATGCAAGACGGCGTTAAGCTTTACACTAGGATTATAACTCCAAACCGGGGAAAAAGTTTTCCTATTATTTATATACGGACGCCTTATGCAAAATCAATAAACGAAGTCCCCCTTAATCTTGAAGAATATGAGAATGATCCTTTTATAAATGCGGGATACGCAATAGTTTTTCAGCATTGTAGAGGAACCGGAGATAGCGAAGGCTTTTGTATTCCATACGAAAACGAAAGAGAAGACGGACTTTGTACACTTGAATACATACGTACTCTTGATTTTTATAACGGAGAAATATATCTGAAAGGTGGAAGTTATCTTTCCTCCGTTCATCTTTTGTATCTTGCTGATAAGCCTTCTGATATTAAGGGGGCTTTGCTCGAAATACAGACTGACAGAATGTATTTCAGAAATTATAAAAACGGTTGTAATTATAATTTTTGCAATGCTGAGTGGTTTTTCGGTATGAGCAAGCGCAGGTATCCAACTCAGGATTTTTCACAGATAAACAAACGTCCCTATCTTGATATTGCCCACCGTGTTCTTGGAGAGGATTACCCGGAGCTTACGGAAATGCTTTTGAACTGCGAATACAACGATTATTGGAAAAATGATTCAAGGACCGATGTTATTGACGCGATTAATTTTCCTGTTTTGTTTGTTGATGGCTGGTATGATTTCTACATTGACGGAATGTTCTCTATGTGGGAGAGGCTTTCCGACAAAAATAAAAAGCGTTCAGCTTTTATCGTTGGTCCGTGGGGACATGACGTAAAGGTGAATAAAAACTTCGATTATCCGAATTTAAATAACGGAAATCTTCCTTCGGATTATGCTCTTGAGTGGTTTAACAGTATAAGGGAAAATCGTGAATATAAATATGCCGATCTTAATAAAGTAAACTATTATTCGGTTGGTGCGGATCGTTGGCAAAAGGGAGTATATTCAAATAACTGCGATAATCCGGAAATACTTCATTTCGATAAGCTTAATTCCAACTGTAAATCAAATGTGTTGAATTATGTTTACGATCCTGATGCCAAAATTGATCTTTTTAAAGAAAGCGGACTATATATTGCAGACGGAGTTGACAAGCTTTGTGGCGTTACTTCTTTCTACACCGATACGTTTTCTGAGGAAAGCTCTTATTTCGGTAAAATTGGATGTCATCTTACAGTTTCCTCCGATTGTGAAGATACAGCATTTTATGTTCATTTCAGTTTTATAGAGGATGGTATTTCATATCCATTAACAGAGGTTATCACGTCACTATCCGCTTTTTACCCATATTATACTCCGGGGAGTGTTGCTATACTTGATATTAATACACCCCCAATTGCATTTACGATAAAACCCGGAGGTGCTATTAGAATTGACGTATCATCAACCGGAGGCAAATATGTTCCACACGCAAACGTTAGAGGTCATTGGGCAAAAATTACAGAAGCAAAGATTGCTAATAATACTGTGTACCTTGATAAATCCTACGTGGAACTTCCTTGCATGAAAAATTAAATCGGCTCTCAAAGAACCTGCCTTAGTGTTCTTTGAGAGTTTTATTTTTATATCAACATTTTGTGACAATATATTTTGAATATTTGTGTTACAATGATTTAGCTCGTATATTTTAGTGCAAGAGCAGGGATGGAGATGAAGAATGCAGACCTTATACATAGACGTGTATTTTCTTGTGAATTTTACCGTAGATTTATTGTCGTTATATTATGCATCGGTTCTCTCCAAAGTTCCAACTACAATCAAACGGGTGATTTCGGCATCGCTTGTTGCGTCTTTAACAGCGGTTGGCGTTGTGTTTTTAGGAGAACAAAAAATTCTTGGCGTTATTATTGCGTCGGCAGGGGTGATTTTCTCGGTAATTATTGGTTGTGCTAAAGTTTCGTTAAAAAGACATATTAAGTTTCTGATTTCTTTTCTTATATTTGAAGCTTTGTTTGGAGGAGGCGTGAGTTTTGTTTGGGGGATATTAGACGAACACCTTTACGATGCAATATCGTCCGAGACAACCCCTCCGGTAAATAGAAAACTTTTATTATTTGCACTGATTGTTCTTGTTTTTATAGGAGTATTTAAGATGATAGTTTCATTCTTTTCGAATATCGTTTCCGAAGGATCGGTAAATTTAGAGATAGAATTTTTTGATAAAAAGTTAACTTTCGAAGCTTTTGTAGATAGTGGTAATTTGGCGGTAGATCCTATGGATATGCAACCGATCGTTTTGATAAAGAAGGATATTGCCAAGAGATTTTTGCCTTCAAATATTGTTGAATTAAAGGATCCCGATTCAATTGAAAGTTGTATCAGACGAAGAATAAGGCTTGTTCCAATATCACGGGGTGGAGTTACCCACGTTTTAACAGGGATAAAGGTTGACAGTGTTAAAATTGCAGATGGAGAAAATCTGATTCCAATCGCAGTTACTTTTGCTATAGATAAAGAGGAGGGAAGCTATGGCGGATATTATGCTTTGATTCCCTCGGGGGTTGTTGGAGATGCAAAGAAATAATCTGTTTTGTTCGCTTGTTGAAAAAATCAAATTATGTTTTAAGATATCGGGTTGTCAAAATCAAGTGTTTTATATTAACGGAAGCGAAACGCTTCCTGCCCCCCTCGACCAAGAGGAAGAAGAACGTTTGATTAAAACAATAGAAAACGAAGATTCAAGGGCGATTCTTATAGAGCATAATTTGCGTTTGGTTGCGTATATTGCAAAAAGATTTGAAAATACAGGTGCAAATATAGAGGAGCTTATATCAATTGGAACAGTTGGACTTATAAAGGCTATTTCCAGCTTTAATATTGATAAAAATATCAGACTTGCTACATACGCATCACGTTGCATAGAAAATGAAATATTAATGTTCATAAGAAAAAGTTCCTCTCAAAGAAAAGAGATTTCAATTGACGAGCCTTTAAGTGTTGATTGGGATGGTAATGAGTTGTTACTTTCAGATGTGCTTGGAAGCGAGTCGGATGTTGTAACGCGTGAAATGGAAGAGGACGAAGAAAAGCGTATTGTCAGGGAAGCTGTTTTAGATCTTACGGTCAGAGAGCGACTTATTGTGGAGATGAGATACGGACTCGTTTCGGGAAAAGAACTTACACAAAAAGAGGTTGCAGATGCTCTTGGAATCTCTCAAAGTTATATTTCACGTTTAGAAAAAAAGATAATGGAACGCTTACGCAAAAAAATAGAGCAAAAGATTTAATTTTTTTCAAAAAAACTATTGCAAAAAGAAAAAATGTATGTTATAATATAGTGCAATAAAATGATTAAATACGTAAAGAGGTGTTAAAATGAAGGCCGGAATTCATCCCGAATACAAGGAAGCTACCATCAAGTGTGCTTGCGGTGAGACAGTTCTTACTCATTCCGTTAAGGGTGATATGAACGTTGAAATCTGCTCCAAGTGCCACCCCTTCTATACAGGTAAGCAGAAGTTCGTTGATGCAGGCGGACGTCTTGACAAGTTCAAGAAGCGTCTTGCAATGGTTAATAATAAGTAATCATTGAACATTAAAAGAGCGTTGGATTTTCTCCTCGCTCTTTTTGTTCTATATTGAAAGAATATGGATGATATTAAATTAATTAAAAATCCTGCTATTCTTGTAGGAATTGCTTCAAGCGGTTCTCAGATGACCGAGTGCGAAAATTCACTTGACGAGCTTTCTCGTCTTTTAGATACAGCAGGAGGCGAAGTTTTTTGCCGAGTAGTTCAGGTTAAGGAAACGCTTGACCCAAGAACCTGTATAGGAAGCGGCAAGGTGAAAGAAATATCCGAGGTTTGTAAAAACAATGCAATAAATCTTGTTGTGTTTGATTTTGAACTTACTCCTGCTCAAATTAGAAATTTGGAATCGGATATTGGCGAGGATGTAAGGGTAATCGATAGAAGTATGCTTATCCTTGATATTTTCGCTCTTCATGCCGTTAGTGCCGAAGGAAAGCTTCAGGTTGAACTTGCTCAATTAAAATATACAGCTCCAAGACTTATGGGGCAGGGTAAAGATCTTTCAAGACTTGGAGGCGGTATTGGAACACGCGGCCCCGGTGAATCTAAGCTTGAAAGCGACAGACGTCACCTTAAAGAAAAAACGGTTGCTCTTGAAAGAAAGCTTGATGAGTTGGAGCACAACAGAGAAATAATGCGTGCTCAAAGAGATAGATCCGGACTGGTTAAAATAGCTTTGGTTGGATACACTAACGCAGGAAAATCAACCTTGCTTAATGCATTGACCGGTGCAGGAGTTCTTTCGGAGGATAAGCTGTTCGCAACACTTGATCCGACAACTAGAAAGCTGGAACTTCCGCACGGTGAGGTCGTTCTGTTGACCGATACGGTCGGATTCATTCGAAAGCTGCCGCATCATCTTGTCAAGGCATTCAAATCGACACTTGACGAGGTTAGATATGCTGACATTTTGTTGATCGTATCAGATGTAACCGATCCCGAGGTTATGGAGCATATTGAGGTCACTCGTTCTGTCGTTGCTGATCTTGGAGCTTCGGACAAACCGACGTTGCTTGTTTTTAATAAATGCGACTTATTATCGGGCAGAAATGAAGTTGCTGCATCCGGCGACAAGGTTTTTGTATCCGGAGCAAATGGCGAAGGAATAGATTCATTGCTTGAAGCAATTGAAAATATTATTCTTGGATTTAAGAAAAAATATAACATTTTGCTTCCTTATTCCGAGCAATCCTTGTTAAACTTTTTATATACAAATTACTCGGTTGAGTCTGTTGATTATATCGCCGAGGGAGTTTTTGTTGTTGCAACTCTTGATGAACGAGGTTCGGGTACACTTGCGAAATACATTATAGCGGAGTAAATTTTGGAAAGTTATATTACGGTAAAAGAAAGATCAACTTTTGAGTTTGAAGACCGCAAATCCGTTTTTATAGCGGATGCGTCTCCCGTTTCTAATGAATCGGAGGCATTGGCTTTTTTAGAAAGCGTAAAAAAGAAATATCCTGACGCAAGACACCATGTATATGCATACGTTTTGCGTGAAAATTCGGTAATGAGATTTTCCGATGATCACGAGCCGCAAGGTACTGCTGGAATGCCGGTTCTTGACATTATCAGAAAAAATGGATGTACCGACACTATTATTGTTGTAACACGCTATTTCGGAGGTACGCTTCTTGGAACGGGCGGACTTGTTCATGCATATACTACCTCGGCCCTTGGAGCTTTGAAAGCAGCACAAATCATCAGATATGACATATATTGCGATGTCGAGTTCACTCTTTCTTATTCGGATCACGGAAAGGTAAATGCTGCTCTGTGTGGCTTCGATTTCAGAATTGATGATACGATATTCGGTGCTGATGTTACTGTCGTCGGCAGAATTTTGAAGTCAGATGTCGAAGAATTAAGCAAGAAAATTACAGAGATAACATCAGGAAGATCATCGGTTAAAATAATCGGTGAAAAATTTGATTATTAAATTTAAAAAAATAAAAGTGATTTTGCTCTAAACTGCGTATATTATAAACGAACGTATAAAGAAGGGAGGGGTTATATGATAAGCAAAGAAACTATTGAGCAGGTGCTGATGAGAAACGATATCGAAACTCTTATTGGCAGTTATGTTTCTTTAAAACGTGCAGGCTCGAATTTAAAAGGACTATGTCCTTTTCACAGTGAAAAATCTCCTTCCTTTACCGTTTATCCCGCTGATAATAGCTTTTATTGCTTTGGCTGCGGAATTGGCGGCGATGCAATCACGTTCATAAGAAAACGTGAGAATCTTGATTACCCCGATGCTGTTGAGTTCCTTGCGAACAGAGCAGGAATAACAATTGTCCGTGATGAATCCAAAAACAGAGGTTACTCATCACCGAAGTTCGATAGAGCTAAAATGCTCAAAATGAATGTGGATGCAGCAAAATTTTTCCATCAACAGCTTTTTATAGATTCTCCGGAAGCAAAAGCCGCACTTGATTATTTTGTTAACCAAAGAAAGCTTTCACTTGCAACGATAAAACATTTCGGTTTAGGATATGCACCGAACAGCTTTGATGTGTTTTCCAAATATATGCTTGCTCGCGGATATACCTACGACGAGCTTGTTGCAGGATTTTTATGCGGAAAAAGCGAAAGAGGTACGTATTACGACGCTTTTAGAAACAGGGTGATGTTTCCTATAATTGACGTTGCCGGAAACGTGATTGCCTTTGGTGGACGAGTTATGGATGACTCCAAGCCAAAATATAAAAACTCATCTGATACTCCGGTTTTTAAGAAATCAAGAAATCTATTTGCTCTTAATTTTGCAAGACTTGCTTGCGAGGAAACTTTAATTCTTTGTGAAGGTTATATGGACGTTATAGCTCTTCATTCAGCGGGATTTACAAACGCTGTGGCAACTCTTGGTACTGCAATAACTGCAGAACAAGCCAGAATGATGAGCAGATACACTAAAAAAGTCGTTATTTCATACGATGCCGACGAGGCGGGGCAGAAAGCTGCAATGCGAGCAATCAAGATGTTGAGCGAGGTTGGACTTGATGTTTTAATACTGAAAGTTCCTGATGCAAAAGACCCCGATGAATATATAAAATCCAATGGCGCGGACAAGTTTAAAAGGCTTCTAGAAAGCTCTAAAAACAAGTTTGATTATCATATGGATAATATATTGGCAAAGTATAATTTGGATATTTCCGGAGATAAAGTTAAAGCTACAAAAGAACTTGTAAAACTTATTTCCGAGATTTATTCCTCGGCAGAACGTGATATTTACATTCAAGTTGTTGCTAAAGCGCTTGACGTTGATGCGAAGAGCTTGAAGGTCGATGTGAACCGTGTCTTGACACAAAATTATCGTTCAAGGAAGCGTGAAGAATCCGAAAAAATCAAGCAGGATACCATTGGTTATTCAGACAGAGTAAATCCCGATTTCATAAAGGCTCCGTCTGTTGCAAAAAATGAAGAACACGTGCTCGGTCTTCTTTTCACTTACCCTGAACATAGAAAGACTGTTTTTGAAAATAATCTGCTTTGCGAGGATGATTTTTATACAGATTTGAATAAAAGGTTTTTCAACCTTTTACTACAAAATTATCGTAATGGCGATGATGCTATGTATGGTATAAATGAAGCATTTAGCGAAGAAGAGGTTGGCAGAGCTACACGCATGAAAACTATGCGTATGCATTTGTCGAACGGGCCTGAAGTTCTGAATGAAAGTATTAAAACACTGAAAAGCGGTGTTGAGAGAAAGAAGTCGGAGCAGGCAAATACCTTTGATGAATTAAAAGAAATAATAAATAATAAACAAAAGAAGGTTTAAAGATATTTATGAGAAGAGACAAAATTGACGTTAACGAATTTATTGATTCCAAAAGCGACGGTATCGGCAATTCCGATATTATGAAAGCTCTTGAAGATATTGATTATGATATCGTTCAAGCCGACCTTGAATCCGCAACTCCCGATGATATTGAAAGCGAAGACTTTAAGGATATAGAGCAGGACGTAAGAGCCTTTGATTCTGCTGAAAGTATTGATAAAATGTTTTCTCAGGAAGGTCTTGCAATTGACGATCCTGTTCGTATGTATCTTAAAGAGATAGGTAAAATTCCTCTTCTTACGCCCGAAAGAGAAACCTATCTTGCTCAACAGATTGCCGACGGTAACAAAGCTGCCAAGGACGAGCTTATCGAAGCTAATCTGCGTCTTGTTGTTAGTATTGCAAAGCGTCATGTCGGTAAGGGAATGTATTTCCTCGATCTTATTCAGGAGGGTAACCTTGGTCTTATTAAGGCTGTTGAAAAGTTTGATTATAATAAGGGATATAAATTTTCAACTTATGCTACTTGGTGGATTCGTCAGGCTATAACCAGAGCTATTGCAGACCAGGCAAGAACAATTCGTATTCCCGTTCACATGGTTGAAACCATACATAAGGTTTCACGAAAGGCAAGAGAGCTTCTCCAGGAATACGGAAGAGAGCCTACTACCGACGAGATTGCAAAGGCTCTTGATATGACGGCCGAAAAGGTTAGGGAAATAATGAAAATAGCCCAGGACCCCGTTTCGCTTGAAACACCTATAGGCGAGGAAGAGGATAGCCACCTTGGTGATTTTGTAGAGGATAACGATTCTCCCGCGCCTTCAGACAGCGCTTCGTATTCCTTGCTCAGAGAGCAGCTTTGTAATATTCTTCACACTCTTACTCCCAGAGAAGAACAGGTTATAAAGCTTCGTTTCGGACTTGAAGACGGTCGTCCCAGAACTCTTGAAGAAGTTGGTAAAAAATTCGAAATTACCAGAGAGCGTATTAGACAGATTGAAGCGAAAGCGCTTAGAAAGCTTCGTCATCCTTCTCGTTCTAAAACATTAAAAGATTATCTTTCAAATTAATTAAAATAAAATTGCACAAAAAAACACTCGCTTTTTTGTGTAATTTTATTCGACGATTTTAATCAAAAAAATATTATGCCTGAAAGATATTGACATTATTATTTTTATATTGTAAAATATATTAGTATTTATTTTTGTTCCCGTGGAGGTTGCGTATATGAAAATTAAAAAGCTTTTGGCGCTATTACTTTGTGTCATTTCTTTTTCCGTTGTACTTGTTAGCTGTAAGGAGAAAGATGAAACTCAGTTGTGGCTCGATAAATATAAAGAAATGGGAAAGGGACAGCCCCAAGTTGTTGAAACTGTAGAAGTTGATTTTTACATTATCAAAGGCGATAACATGTCCGAAGATCCTAACATAACTAAAACTGTTCAGGATAAAATCAACCAGCATCTTTTTGCTACATACCACACCAATGTTAATTTTGTTTACATCAGCGAAGCAGATTACGCTGAAACTATAAACGGTTTTACCTCGGCTACTTCCGGAATCGTTCTTATAAACTCTGAGGATACGATGGAAGCTCTTAAGGGTAAGCTTGTTGATCTTTATCCCTTTATCCATGGCGATGAATATAAGAGCGAAAAGTACGGTCAGCTTAATAAGCAGATTTCAACTTCTCTTATGAATGCAGCTATTGTTAACGAAAAGGGAGTTGAAAAGCTTTACTGCATTCCTAACAACCACGTAATCGGAAGCTATGAGTATATTGTTATAAATAAGGCAATTGTTGGTAGTCTCGGACTTCCTTATTCAAACAGCCAGTTTGCTGATATGACTACTTGGGAGTCTACCGAGGATATCAGAGCTGCTGCAAAAGATAAACTTGGTTTTTCCAGCGAAAGCTTTGAAACGGTTGAATACGATAGATATAATCCCAATTCCGGCGCAGTTGTAACAAGAGTAGTTAATGCTCCTTATGAAGCGAAGGCGCTTATGGAAAGTGATAACGTTGTTGTAAACGTTGCCAAGTATCCTGAAGCTAATAATGCAGAGCTTTGCTCTTCTGCGTTTGCAGTGCTTAATGCAGCACCCGAATCTGTTGATTTGGACTTGTACAAAGAGCGTGCTATGCAGGTAATATATGAAATTAACGCTAACGTTGAAATTCGTAATCTTCTTCAGTACGGTGTAGAGAACGTTAACTATTATCGTGATACAGAGGGCGTTGTATTCCCCAATGAAGAAAAAATTTACGATATGAATTTGATTTATACCGGCGACGTGTTTAAAGCGTATTTCAGCAAGGATTGGACCGAAGCGGATAAGCTTAACGGTGAACTCCAAAACAAGGATTCTGAAAAATAATCTATAAGAGAGTTTTCACCGTGGTGAAGACTCTCTATTATTGCAAAGACATAGTAATGAATTAATCTATGGGGTTTTAATATGAAAAAACAAAACGGTGAAATCACCATAAAAGATATTTTTAATATTTTTCTGCCGAAGCTTTGGTTTATTATTTTAATTGCTTGTGTATGTGCCGCTATCCTTGGTACACTTACGTCGATGAAAAAAGACAGCTTTACATCCTCAAGCACTTTTTCAATGGGTAAAACACCTCTTGAAAACTCTGATTCAAGCAATACCGGTATTAACGCTGCTGAAATTGAAGCTATGCGTAATATGATTGAAAGCTCTGTGTATATTCTTCGCAGTGAAACATTTTGCAAATCTGTACATAATGACCTTGTTGCAAAATATGACGAATTCGACTCTGTGAGGGTTTCCGATATTCAATCTATGCTGTCGGTTACTCTTTTAGGAGAAGCTACGTTCTTCACGATTCAGGCAAAGAGCGCTAATCCTGAACTTTCTCATGCTGTTGCTTGTATTGTGTATGAAAAATTCCCAACTGCGTATATGGATAGATTTGATTATGCAATCAATATTGAGGGACTCGATTATCCCGGAATACCTTCTTCTCCTGATAGTAAAAACGTTGTAAGAAACAGTATTCTCGGTTTCGTTGCAGGTGCTCTTGTTTCTGCACTTCTTGTTTTTATAATTGTTAAATTTGACGTTGTTATCAGAACAAGAGAAAAGATCGAAGAGAACTTAAACCTCCCCATTCTAGGCGTTATTCCTCGCTTGGATCCTGATGATTAACAGTTTTGGAGGATAAAATTTATGAATAAAAAAATGCTTTCCAAGGCTAAAGAAATTAAGAATAGCGTTTCTAAAAATGAGTTTACCATAATAGACGATGCAACTCCTTTTTCTATACGCGAGGCGTATAAGTCCCTCTATACAAATATTCTTTATTTGAACACACCTGATAAGTGCAAGAAAATTGCCATTACAAGTGCGGTACCCGGTGAGGGAAAAACCACAGTTGCGACAAATTTGGCAATTACAATCGCTGCAAACTCTGAAAATAAGAAGGTTCTTCTTATTGATACAGATATGAGGCAACCCAAGGTTACCAGAATTCTTTCTCTTGATATAAGGGGCAGAGGCCTTAGTGAATATCTTGCGGGGCTTGATGACAAACCATATCTTAACTATATTTCAAAATATGACATAACGGTGCTTACATCAGGAGGTCCTAACGTTAATCCCTCTATGCTTATCGGCTCGTCTAAAATGAGTGAGCTTATTAAGATCTGTGAGCAGCAGTTTGATTATATTATCATAGATACTCCGCCTATTAACGTTGTAACCGATGCTATGCTTTTGAATGAAGTAGTTAACGGATACATTATATCGACTCTTGCCGATTATTCTAATATAAATCACGTTTCTGAATGTGTAGAATCGCTTGAGAGAATCGGTGCAGAAATCTATGGCGTTGTTTTATCTTCCTTGAAGATTAAGGCAGGGGCGTCGGGATATTCCAGATATAATTCGAAATATAGCAAATACGCAAAGTATAAATAATGTATAAAAAACGGTTGAGAAAAAACTCAACCGTTTTAATTTTTATCCTTCCATTTGTTTGCCAAGAAACATTCCGGCTGTCTGTACAAGCTTTGATTCGATTTCATCGGAAATTTTATCGTTTGTTGGCAGATTGTATTGCCATGCCGATACAACGCATCCGACAATATCTCCCTCGCTTAAAATTGGCATTGCACAGTTTACGTAGTGCGTACCGCCATCGTTTATGACAGAGATCGGTTCCTTGCGTTCACCACGAACGTAGAGCGACCTTGATTCTACGATTTCTTCCAGTCCTCTAGATATTTTTCTTTCAAGGTAATCTCTTTTTGATGCGCCGGAAACAGCTATAACAGCATCTCTGTCACAGATAAAAATAGGTGATGACGATGTTTTTTGTAATGCTTCTGCGTATTCCGTAGCAAAACTTTGTATTTCGCCAATAGGGGAATATTTTTTAAATATTACCTCACCGTCGCGATCAGTATATATTTCTAAAGGATCTCCCTCCTTGATCCTCATAGTACGGCGAATCTCCTTGGGTATAACTACACGTCCGAGGTCATCAATCCTACGAACAATTCCAGTTGCTTTCATATATAAAAATCTCCTTGTTTTACAAAAGAATGTACTTCTATTATCTGTAAAACAAGGAGATTTATACTTGATTTCATAACATGCTTGATAAATCGAAGGTACGAACATCAATCGAATGCAAGTTTCCTTCCTCATCATCGACTATTATGTAGGGGTAAACACAGGAGAGCTGATCGTCTATAAAAAAATCCAAAAGGGCGTTTATAGTGCGAACAGCCGTCTTTCCTTCTTGGTTTAGAAAAATGGGCGGAAGGGTTGCAAACGCATGAATTAACATTATACTGCCCAGATATTCTCGTGCAATACTTTCACTGTTGTCAAAAGCTGCCAGAAATGAATATGTGTTTTTCGCTAAACACTGAAATCGTTCCATATCAAATTTTTCGGAACCGGTTAAACCAATCATTCGATGCCATTCAAGATTAAAAGAAACTTCGTCAAATGTATCAAAATAATCGTTCATATGTTTTATTCCTTTTATGTGTTTTAAATCATTATATCATACTTTGATTATAAATTCAACCATATTTTATAACAAAATAAATCACAAAACAAAAAACGGGATACAACAGTGGAGTGAATTTTGTTTCGCCTTTGCTCTTTTTGATACGCTATGCATCGCTACATAAAATCTGTCGAATTCTGTCAATGTTGTAAAATAGGGTTCTCTTTCGTTTATTCTCATCGTCCTGCGTATTTCTTTAGGAATAACTACACGTCCGAGGTCGTCAATCCTGCGAACAATTCCGGTTGCTTTCATATATATACAAAAATCTCCTTGTTTTTACAGATCTGTGATGATAGCATCTGTAAAAGAAGGAGATTTATACTTTAATGTATTAAGTTGGCTATACTAATGGTTTGTTGATTGCTTATCGACAATGATTATGAAATTTGAAGATCTTCGGTTTTTATCGATTTCATAAATCCGATATATGCATTGCCTCGATTTACAACCAGTTTTTCACCGGTAGAATCAAAAAACGTCATTGTTCCGGATGCATCCGATTGCCATGTTATATCTTGACAGTGACCTTCGGTAATATAATATCCGTTACCGCCACCAATAGTTTTCATAACCATTTCGGTTGAAGCAGAATTTTCATAAGTAACTGTATCTACAAATAAAATAAAGACGTTTTTAAAAGTCACTTTTTTATCTGTAAGCACGTCGTTTTTCGTAGCTCCATTTTTATTGAACGTGTAACTGTTTTCGGTTGAGGAATAATAAAGCTCGGTTTCACTTTTATCCGAAAAAGGCAATAGAATTGTTTTTGCTGCTTTGTCTTTTTTTGCAACAGCCTTTCCGTAATCCACAAAATCATAGGGAAGTGAGCCGTTAGGCTCGGCAGTTGTGTTTACGTTGGCGTTATATATTCCGGCGTTTATCAGGTCGCCGTTTGTATATACAAATTGCGAATATTCGGTGTAATAATATCCGGAATGTCTTTCCATATCAAAGAAAGCACCGCTTGTGGCGCAGCTTTCGTAGTTCGTTTTTCCATCGTCACCTTTAGCAATAATTACAGAAGAAAAGAATCGTGCTACGTTTGAGATATACGCTCTTGTTGCAGTAAGCGAACCGATTTTGCTGAGCTTTTCGGTGGTGTTTGTAAAAGCAAGAAGTCTTGTACTGTTTTCCTCTGTTGGAAATTCGGCAATAATATCGCAGGACGAAGTTCCGAATAGCGGAGCAGAGGAATCAAGAATAAAAGCGAAATGCCTTTTTCTTGAATTTTCTTCGCTAGACTCAAGTCCGGTTAAGTAATTAAAATATTCAGGTATTTTTACAGATGGAATATTGTTTTCCGGTGGAGTTATTTGTTCATTTTGAGTGATATTACTTTGAGGCTTACTGGGAATGTCATCTGTATTGCTTTGGGCATTGCTGCTCCATAGTCCTTCGGTTGTGAATCCGAAACCGACTACAAGCAAAACTGCAACGACAAAAAAAGCAATAAGCTTTGCATAATTGCTGAAAGTTGGTTTATTCATTTTTACCTCCTTGCGTATCCCAGATACGCACGTTAAAGAAAGTTACTCCTTATCGTTGTAACGGAGCCAAGCTTCAGCAAATTCAAATGCTTCCGCGAGGCCATTAGTGATTTTTTGCTTTTCCGGTTTCTTTGTTGCGCTATCAAGCAGCTGCACCATAATTGTTCCGGGAACGTCGGAATCGGTTTTAGGCGATTTCTTGTCCGACATAATCATCATATAGACGTAATACTTATCTGACATATCGCCGTAGAAAATATCATCGCCTTGACGAACAAGGGGTTTGCCCTTGTATTCAACAAACTCTTCGTTTGTAATGCCTTCTAAATTGAACATTTTTAAGACTCCTTTCGGTTTATTTGAAAATGACGGCTTGTCCTGTCCACTTCACGTATATAATAGCAGACACTTTGGCTATTGTAAATACATTCGACAAAAGGGGACAACGTTAACTTTTCGCAAATAACACTAATCTTTTACATAAGGTGTAAAAGTAAGAGCGTAATTTGCAGAAATCGGCTTTTTACGAGTTAAATCGTATACCGCGTCAGCTTTGTCGGACATCTCCTTTTGCCTTTTTGCATTTTCCGCCAGCTTATTATAAGCTGAGGGCTTTGTCAAAATGGGGAAGTCTGTCATTTTCTTTGCCTTTTTAAGTAATGATCGACCTGTTTTATCCATCGCAAGAATCTGTGTGTACAAAGGAAGATTTTTTACATCGGAGGAGGTAACGCCGAAGTATGAGTTCCATATTGCACGTTTGATTCTTGACCGGGTATATTTTTTGGTTTCGATCAAAGATACTAAAGAGGAAATAGATGTTGCCGCTTTGCTCATGTTTGAGATGCGGTTATATAAACCACCGCTTGCATCGTGAATGTCGTTATTATCAAGCGATGAATTTAATCTAAAAGCGGAGATTAAAGCAAGATCGAGTTTTGATTCGTCTGTGGGACAACCACCCTCTTCGATAGCCTTTTGAAAAACATTAAATGCTTTTTTGGGCATATAATCAAAGGCAGACAAGTCTCCTTGCTTTATCATGGATCTTAACGAATAGGCGCTTTGATACTCTGTGTTCTTGTTGAAATCGGATGAATATCCCGCGCCCTCGCGTTTGATTGTTAAAGGAATAATAGAGGAATTTAAGTTTTTGATTGCTTTGATATATTCAATAGCGAGTATATTATTTGAGGTGAAAAAGCCGGATTCCAATTCGTCGGGGAAAAGCTCGTTGTAAATTGCTTCGCACTGCGATGCGTATCCAAATTCTGCTTTTTCGTTATTTTTAGTGGATATTGCAGTTGTAAAGTCTTGAGAAAGCATATTATCCGCTATCTTTACAAGCATATTGATGTCGCCGCACTCACTGCCAAAAACAAGATAATCGACAATTTTCAATTCGTTTGCAATTTTAACACCGCTTTTTGCAAAGAATTCGGCGCTGGACATCGAAAAAGGAAAGGGAAGCTCAAGAACAAGATTTACTCCGCATTCCACAGCAGATATAGCTCTTGTTGTTTTATCGGCAAATGCAATTTCACCTCTTTGGGTAAAATTGCCACTCATTATAGCGATTATAGCGGTGTCCTCGCCCAGCATTTCTCTGATTTTATCAATCTGATATTTGTGTCCGTTGTGAAAAGGATTATATTCTGAAATTATAGCTACGGTTTTCATATAATATATCCTTTCACATTTTTATTGATTAATTTGAAATTTTATCTTGATATATATTGAATTTTGATGTATAATATTTCTGTTAAAAATGCTTATGCATATAAGAAAGGGAAAGTTAAATGAAAGTACTTGTTGTTAACGCAGGATCAAGCTCTTTGAAATATCAGCTTTTTGATACTTCGAATTCTTGTGTACTTGCAAAGGGAAACTGCGAGAGAATAGGAATTGACGGCTCTCGTATAGTTCACAAAACAAGCGGTAAAGAAGAGTATATAAAGGAAGGAAATCTTGCTGATCACTCTGCCGCAATGAAGCTTGTTGTTGAAACGCTTTTAAACAAGGAGGTTGGTTGCATCGAGTCTGTTGATGAAATCGAAGCAATAGGTCACAGAGTGGTTCACGGTGGTCCTTATTTTGCAGAATCCGTACTTGTAACAGATGAAGTGATGGATATTCTTGAAAAATGCGTATCTTACGCTCCTCTTCATACACCTGCACACATAATGGGTATTAAAGGCTGTAAAGCTGCTATGCCTAAAACACCTGAAGTTCTGGTATTTGATACCGCCTTTCATCAGACAATGCCTAAGGAAGCCTTCATGTACGGCGTTTCGTACGATATGTACGAGGATTATCAGATCCGTCGTTACGGTGCTCACGGAACCTCTCACAGATATGTAAGCGGTGAAATGATAAAGCTTCTTGGAGGTAAGGCAGAAGGAACAAAGATCGTTACCTGCCATATCGGTAACGGTTCTTCGATAAGCGCTGTTAAGGATGGCAAATGCATCGATACTTCTATGGGATTCACTCCTCTTGACGGAGTTCTTATGGGTACAAGATGCGGTGCTATTGACCCTGCAATAGTTCCGTTCATAATGGAAAAGAAGGGTTATACACCTGCGGAGATGGATAACTACATGAATAAGAAGTGCGGTTTTGCGGGAATCAGCGGCGTAGGCTCCGATTCCAGAGACGTAGAGCGTGCAATGAACGAGGGAAATGAGCGCGCAAAGCTTGTTCTTGACATGCTCAGTTATCAAATTAAAAAATATATCGGCTCTTATTCTGCAGCAATGGGTGGCGTTGATGCTATTGTATTTACTGCCGGAATTGGTGAGCACGTTCCGTATATAAGAAAGAATGCTCTTTCAGGACTTGAATATCTCGGTGTTAAACTTGACGATGTTAGAAATACTTTCGGTCATTCGAATGATCCCGTAAAGCTTTCCGCAGACGATTCAAAGGTTCAAATTTACATGATTCCTACTAACGAGGAGCTTGTAATAGCAAAGGATACTGAAAAAATAGTTTCCGAAATTTAATTTTTTAAAAAGCCCGCATTATAAAAGCGGGCTTTTGTTTATCAAGCCGAAAATCTTATATACTATAATACCACAATTGTCTAAATAAGTCAATAAAAGTTGAGAAAATAAGATTTGTTTAAGTCAATTTTATCTTTATTTTTCAAGAATATCCAGTATTTCTTTTGAAAGCGAATCGGTTATATCGTCAATAACAGAGAAGTCCATTGCACGAGAATAAATTTCTTCAAGTCTAAAATGAAAATCCGAAGCAATATTAAACCATCTGGAAGCTTCGCTTAAGGTCTCTGTTTCCAATGCTTTTAATCTATTTATATTATCAACCTCTACTTTGTCGTTTATAAAACAGTCTGTAAGATCAATAGAATTATCTCCGTCTCCGATAAGATAGAGAGTGTCTGTATCGTGTATTAAAATCGCATCGTTTTTTGCGCCGTCAAGCGGGGAGGGGAAGATTGATATTTCTCTTGAATATAACTTAGCCTGAGATAAAATTTTATTCATAAAAAGGTAGCAGATTTCTTCTTCTCCCTTGATGGGGACTTTTGTTAACTCTGAATTTTTAAGAGTGTCGAGTGTATATATATTGTGTTTGCAAAAGGCAGAAATTAATCTTGTGTTGATTTTGCAAAACGATTCTGCTGTGGTTTTTATGCCTAAATTGCGATTATTGTCAATGTAAATATTTTTTATTGCTTTGACAACTTCTTTGTTTATCGCTCCTGAAACTGAAAGATATGAGTACGCTTTTTTGTAAGAAAATTTCTTTTGTTTGTTCAGTTCGAGTATATTTTCTCTCTGTGCTTCTAAAATCTTTTTATTCCAACCTTTTCCTAAATCAACGAGCTCGTCTACTGCGCCCGGGATTACGGCATCTCTTTCATGAGGATTTGTACCGTCTAATATTGCGATTTTTTTGTCGTTTTTTGATATGATTATTCCGTCCAAGGATTTTGGATCGGAAGAGCATAGAATTTCTTCTGTTTTATCCGTAAACGGGTTGGCGGTTGCGCAAAGTTTCTTCATTAAACTGCTTTTTCCGGTACCAGGTCCACCTTTTAATACGTAAATTTTTGTGTATTTTTCGGAGTTGAACTCGTTATCAAAATAGCTTCTGAAGCCTGAATAACCGTTTGCTGCTAAAAAATACTGTTTTGCAATCATTTGAAATTCTCCTTTTGTAGTTTTTGTTCAATTATACAAAGTATAGCAACGACTGTATTTATAATTCTTGACTTTTTTGTTTTAATATAGTATAATATTAATTTGAAGGAGTGTGCAATTTATATGAAAGTTGTCGGATTATGCGGCGGCAGCGGTAGCGGGAAGAGCGAAATATGTTCTGTTCTTTCGTCTTTTGCTATTCCGATTATAGATGCTGACGCTATTTATCATAGTATTACGTCTGCTCCCGGTCCGTGTCTCGATGCTTTGAGCAAAGAGTTCGGAAGTGACATTGTTAATAACGGGGTTCTTGATCGAAAAGCTTTGGGGAAAATTGTTTTTGGCGCTTCAGATTCCGAAAAGCTTCTCTCCAAACTGAATGATATTACTCATCCGTTTGTGTTAAGGGAAATAGAAGATAAAATTCATAAGCTTGAAGATAATAATACTGAAATAGCCGTTGTTGATATTCCGCTATTGTTTGAATCCGGGTTTGATAAAAGATGCGACGTTACAGTTGCTGTAATAGCTGATACTGAAATTAGGATTTCACGCATTACCAAAAGAGACGGTATCAGCAGAGAGTCTGCGATCAATCGTATAAATTCGCAAATTGATAACGATAGGCTTATTACGCTTACCGATTTTCAGTTAATAAACAATTCTGACATTGTAAATCTTAGGAGCTCTGTACTTGAGCTGCTTGAAAAAATAAAATAATTGATTTTGAAAGGAAAAAACAACATGAGCGAGAAAACAGTTGGTCAGGAAATGCTTGAAAAGCTTTCCTATACAAGAAAAAATATATTCGAGGAAGCTTCTGCTGAAAAAGTAACAAAGATTTATGACTACTCGGTAGGATATATGCAGTATCTCGATGCTGCAAAAACCGAGCGTGAAGCGGTTGTTGCCGCAATAGCTATGGCTAAAAATCAAGGTTATACCGAATATAAGATCGGAGATAAAATTTCGGTTGGGGATAAGAAGTATCTTAACCACAGAGGAAAGAGCCTTGTTCTTTTCAGCGTTGGTAGCAATGATATTGAAAAAGAGGGCGTAAGAATTCTTGCTGCTCACGTAGATTCTCCTCGACTTGACCTTAAACAAGTTCCTATGTATGAAGATTCCGGTATGGGATTCCTTAAGACGCATTATTACGGCGGTGTAAAGAAGTATCAATGGACAGCAATTCCTCTTGCGCTTCACGGTGTTATGATTAAGGCTGATGGCGAGAGCGTTGAAATTAATATTGGCGAGGATGAATCCGATCCTATCTTCTATATTAACGATCTTCTTCCTCACCTTGGACAGAAGCAATCTCAAGAGCCACTCGGTTCGGCTATAAGCGGTGAGACTCTCAATATTTTGATTGGCGGTCTTCCTTATGATGACGAAAAGGTATCCGATAAAATTAAGCTTACGGCACTTTCCATGCTCTATGAAAAGTACGGTGTAACCGAAGAGGACTTCCTTAGCGCAGAGCTTTCTCTCGTTCCTGCTTTCAAGGCTCGTGATATAGGCTTTGACCGTGCCTTGGTTGCTGCTTACGGACACGATGACAAGGTATGTGCATATCCTGCGGTTACTGCTCTTCTCGATAACAAGGATACTAAAAATACAGTTTTGGTTGTTCTTGCCGATAAAGAAGAAATTGGTTCGGTGGGTAATACCGGAATGCAGTCTGCTGTATTTATGGACGTATTTGATGAAATTTGTGATGCTCTTGGAAAGAATTCTAGAGTTGTAAGAAACAACAGTAAGTGCTTGAGCGCTGACGTTACTGCTTGTTACGATCCTAATTTTGCAGACGTTTACGAGAAGAGAAACAGCGCTATGATCTCTTGCGGAACAACTATGAGCAAATATACCGGCGCACGCGGAAAGTCTTCTACTAATGATGCAAGCGCAGAATTTGTTGGATATATAAGAAAGCTTTTTGCAGAGAACGGTGTTGTTTGGCAGACTGCAGAGCTTGGTAAGATTGATGCCGGCGGAGGCGGAACTGTTGCAATGTATATTGCTAACCAGAATATTGAAACCGTCGATCTTGGCGTTCCGGTTATTTCTATGCACGCTCCCTACGAGGTTGTTTCTAAAGCGGACGTATATTCGACTTACGAGGCGTTTTGTGCATTTGTAAAATAATATTCCATTATCCTTTAGGGGTTATTTATGATTTTAGATAAGTTGACGAGTGCCGAAGACCGCTTTCGAGAAATCGAGCAATCTTTGACACTCCCCGAAATCATTTCCAATAATAAAGAGTATTCCTCTTTAATGAAGGAATATCGCTATCTTGAGCCTATTATCGAAAAGTTTAGAGAATACAAGACGGCTGAAAAGAACATGCGTGAATCCGATGAAATGATGCGTGATTCATCTCTTGACTCGGAGCTTCGTGAGCTTGCAGAGGATGAGTTTAAAAGCTATCGTGAAATGACGGAGTCTCTTTTGGAAGAGCTTAAGATTTTGCTTATGCCGAAAGATCCAAATGATTCTCGCAACGTTATTGTTGAAATCCGTCAAGGAGCAGGGGGCGAAGAAGCCGCACTGTTCGGCGCAGACCTTTACCGTATGTATTCTATGTACGCTGCGACAAAACGGTTTAAAATTGAGGTTGTTAACCTTAACGATACCGAGCTTGGCGGAATTAAAGAAATTTCATTTAACGTAATAGGCGACGGAGCTTATTCAAAGTTTAAATTTGAAAGCGGTGTTCATCGAGTTCAACGAATTCCCGTGACCGAATCGAATGGAAGAATACAGACCTCTACGGTAACCGTTGCTGTTCTTCCCGAGGTTGATGAAATCGAGGTTGAGGTTAATCCTGCCGATATAAAGATAGAATCTTGTAAATCAAGCGGCGCGGGCGGTCAGCACATTAATAAAACCGAATCGGCGGTAAGACTTACTCATAAGCCTTCCGGTATAGTTATTGAGTGTGACCAGGAAAGAAGCCAGCTCCAAAATAAAGAAAAGGCTATGCGTCTTCTTTACGCAAAGCTTTATGATATTAAGCAGCGTGAGCAGCACGAAGCAATCGCCTCCGCACGTAAAAGCCAGGTTGGCAGCGGAGACAGAAGTGAGAAAATCCGAACCTATAATTTTCCCCAATCTCGAGTAACCGACCATAGAATCAATAAGACAATTTATTCTCTCGGTGGATTTTTAAACGGAGATATGGATTCGATTGTTGACGAGCTTATTGCAGTTGATACAGCCGAAAGATTGAAGGGCGAGCAAAATGACAACTGAGCTGATTAAAGTAGATTTAAATGCGCCGACGGAGTCCTTTGATGCGCTGAAAAGTGCAGCAGATGTGCTTCGCGGTGGAGGTCTTGTCGTTTTTCCTACCGAAACCGTTTACGGACTTGGAGGAAATGCGACCGATGCTTTAGCCGCTAAAAAAATCTATGCGGCAAAGGGAAGACCGAGTGATAATCCTTTGATAATTCATATTTGTACCCCCGATGAAGCGGAGGGATATGCTGAAACAAACGAGCTATATTACAAGCTTGCGGGACGCTTTATGCCCGGCCCTTTGACAGTTATTATGAAGTCCAAGGAAACTATACCTCCGGAAACCAGAGGTGGGCTTGATACAGTGGCTGTCAGATGCCCTGAAAACCTTATTGCAAGGAAGCTTATCGAGTTTGCGGGTGTTCCGATTGCAGCTCCATCGGCTAATTTGTCCGGCTCTCCTTCGCCAACAACGGCAAAGCACGTTATAGACGATATGGACGGACGTGTTGACGTTATTATTGATGGCGGAGAATGCGATTTCGGACTTGAGTCTACTATTGTAAAGCTTAACGACGATGGTAGCCTAACACTTCTTCGTCCGGGTAAAATTACCGTCGAGGAGCTTTCGGCTATTTGTGATGTAAAGATAGCCGATGCAGTTGTAGATAAACTTAAAGAGGGAGAGTGTGCATTGTCTCCCGGAATGAAATATCGCCATTATGCACCAAAAGCTCCGCTTGTTTTGCTTGACGGAGATTTGAAAGCTCAGGTTGAATATATAAGAACTGAAAGTATTGAAAATGTGGGTGTTTTGGCGTATTCCGAGGATATTTCAATAATTAGTGACGAGATTAAGAATGTAAAGATTTTTGATCTCGGGTCTCATTTTAATGAAGTTGATCAGGCACATAGGCTATTTTCTATACTTCGCGATGCCGATAAATTTAATTTTAATAAAATATATGCGCCTCTTCCGTCAAAAAACGGAGTTGGACTCGCTATATATAACAGGTTGATTCGCGCTGCGGCGCACACAATAATAAATCTCAGACGCTGAATAAGCGTTTTGAAAGGAACGGTCAAATAATGGCAAAAAAGGCAAAGGTACTTGAAAACCCGATGGAGAATGAGGCGGTTGCAACTCTGCAACCGATAACCGAAACTTTGGAAAAAAACTATATGCCTTATGCGATGAGCGTCATCGTTTCTCGTGCTATTCCCGAAATTGACGGCTTTAAGCCTTCGCACAGAAAACTCCTTTATACTATGTATAAAATGGGGCTGATTAACGGTCAACGTACAAAAAGCGCAAATATAGTAGGGCAGACAATGCGTCTTAACCCTCACGGTGATGCATCTATATACGAAACAATGGTTCGTCTTACTCGTGGACACGAGGCTCTTTTGCATCCCTTTGTTGATTCAAAGGGTTCTTTCGGTAAGCACTATTCTCGAGATATGGCATATGCGGCTTCGCGTTATACCGAAGCAAAGCTTGATAGCTTTTGTCATGAGCTTTTTTCCGGCATAGACAAGGATTCGGTGGATTTTGTTCCTAACTACGATAATACTATGCAAGAGCCAACTCTTTTGCCAACCACCTTTCCGAACATTCTCGTTTCTCCTAATTTGGGTATTGCAGTCGGTATGGCTTGTTCTATTTGTTCGTTTAATCTTGCCGAGATTTGCGACGGTACGATAGCATTACTTAAAAATCCCAAAACAACAATAGACCGTATGCTGGACATAGTCAAAGCTCCTGATTTTTCAACCGGTGCTGAAATAATTTATGACAGAGACCAGATGCGTAAGATATACGAAACGGGCGTTGGTAGCTTTAAGATGAAAGCTCAATGGGAATACGTTAAAAAAGAGCATTGTATTAACATTCTTTCTATCCCTTATTCGTCTTCTATCGAAGCTGTACTTAAAAAGACAACCGATATGATAAAGGGTGGAAAGCTTCGCGAAGTAAACGATGCAAGAGACTCAATAGATCTTAACGGTTCAAAGCTTATTACGCTTGATCTTAAAAAGGATGCAGATCCCGAGCTTGTTATGAAAAAGCTCTTTGCTGTAACAGAGCTTCAGAATAATTTTGATTGTAACTTTAACATTCTTGTAAAGGGAACACCTAAGCAACTCGGTATTCGTGAAATTCTTCTTGAATGGATCGAGTTTAGAATGGGATGCGTAACTCGAGAGCTTAATTTTGAGTTGGGTAAAAAGGATGAAAAACTCCATCTTCTCGAAGGTCTTGCTTTGATTCTTCTTGATATTGACAAGGCTATTAGAATTATTAGAAATACCGAGAAGGAAGAGGATGTAGTTCCTAATCTTGCTGCCGGATTTAATCTTACAAAGACTCAGGCTGAATATATCGCAGAGATAAAACTTAGAAATCTTAACAGACAGTATATTATCAACCGTGTGCAGGAAATTGAAAGCCTTCGTGCGGAAATAGCTGAAATTAAGGAAACTCTTAAGGACGAGCTTAAGCTTAAGGCAAAAATAATTTCAACTCTGCAAGAGGTTAAGAAAAAATACGGTAAACCTCGTAAAACTATTGTTGTTGAAAAAGAGGAAACCGTACCGGTTAAAGAAGATATATTCTTTGAAAACTATAACTGTCGCTTGATACTTACCAAGGGCGGTTACTTTAAGAAGCTCTCTGTTCAATCTGTACGTGCGGCGGATGAGCAAAAGCTTAAAGAAGGCGATTTCATAATTTATCAGGAAGATACCGATAACCGCGGAGACGTACTGTTCTTTACCGACAAAGCAAAGATTTACCGTGCAAGAGTTGATGATTTCGTATTGTCCAAGGCAAGTCAAATGGGCGATTATGTTCCATCAAAACTTGCGATGGACGACGATGAGCACGTTGTAGGCTGCAAAATGATTTACGAGCTTAATCCCGAACATCATTTTGTGTATATATTTGAAAACGGTAAGGGTGTCAGAGTTAATCTTTCTGCGTACGAGGCAAAGTCAAGAAGAAAAAAGATTACCGGAGCATATTCCGAGGAATCTCCTCTTGCCGGTGTTGTATATGAGGATGAAAAGCCTAAGAACATATTTATAAGAAGCGATGCGGGTAGGGGAATGATGATAAAAAGTTCGCTTATTCCTGTAAAAGCAACCAGAACTGCCGCAGGTATACAAATTATGAAGCTTCCGAAAAAAGGTGTTAAAATCGACCTTGTTACCGATAGAATTGATGAAATCGGTCAGGATGCATTAAAGTGCAAGAAACTTGCGCTTCCTTCAACCGGCTCGCCTCTCGGACAACTTAAATTTAATTTTTAAAGAATTAATTTAGAGCAGAAAACAAAAAGACGACGAAAATGATTCGTCGTCTTTTTGTTGTTATAAAACAGTTTCGAATTTATAACCAACTCCCCAAACGGTCTTAAGTGACCATTTGTCGGAAACACCCTCAAGTTTTTCACGAAGACGTTTTACGTGTACGTCAACAGTTCTGGAATCACCGAGATAGTCAAAGCCCCAAACTTTATCAAGAAGCTGATCTCTTGTGAAAACTCTGTTGCAGTTTGATGCAAGAAAATAGAGAAGTTCAAGCTCCTTGGGGGGAATATCAATAGCTTTGCCGAGAAGCTTAAGCTCGTATTTTTGAAGGCTTATTTCGATGTTTTCAAACTTAACAACCTCGTCATCGCTTGTCTTGGAATGTGCATTGTAGCGACGAAGAACTGCTTTGATTCTTGCGGAAAGCTCCTTCATATCAAAAGGCTTAACAATAAAGTCGTCTGCTCCAAGCTCGAGTCCTAAAACCTTATCAAAAACTTCGTTTTTAGCGGTTATCATTATTACCGGTTTTGCGGAAATTTCGCGAATTTCTCTGCAAACCTGCCAACCGTCTTTTTTTGGCATCATTATGTCAAGAAGCACGAGATCAGGCTCATACATCTTAAAGAAATTTACGCCCTCCATTCCGTCGCAGGCTGTTTTTACCTTGTATCCTTCGTTTTCAAAATAAAGCTTTAGCATATCGCAAATATTAGGGTCATCATCTACTATCAAAAGTTTAGTATCCATTTTTTACCATCCTTTACATTGAAATTATGAACTTTGTTAAAAAACTTAAAATCTTCACAATTTGATTATACTACATAAATTATGTATAGTCAAGAACAATTTATTAAATTTTAGATAATATAGGAAAAAATTTCTATG
>JAZTXO010000007.1:0-1534 GCA_045636445.1 Eubacteriales bacterium
TGCCGGCATTCCACGACCTTAACACAAAAATCGGTAAAGAGATACACGAAAAGTTCGGTATCACATGTATGGAAGTTACCGACGAAGTATTTGAGTCGGAGGCATCAATCGTATTTGAAGAAGCCGAGAACAGAATGCATACCATAAAGGCAGTAATGGCGGCTACGCTTTGACGTGGTTTTGCCTTGTACACCTATTATTTCTTCTTTTATTTTCCGCCTCTATCGTTGACAAAGTGCCAACAGCGTGATATAATTATTTAAAAATATGGTCAGGAGAAAAAGCATGAGCACAAAGAGTTTAAACGAACAAGAAGCGGGCTTGCTTAAAGCCCGTGAAATGTACGGTAAAGATGCCGAAATGGCACTGCGTGAATTTCTGTCAAATGTGGACGAAAGACTTTATCTATGGATGGCCGACCTTTACATTCCGAGAAAATGCATCTGTAACAATTTCGATGCCGACGGGAACAGAGTTTGCCTTCTTCCCCGCGACAAGGATGGAAATTGCCTTTGCACGGGTGGCGGATATTACAAAGCCAATTTCGCTCGTGATACCGAAGGTCATGAAATCGACATAGAATCAACAGTGCAGGCTATGAATTTCTGCAACCAGGTAGGTATGCTCCAAGGTTATGGCAACGATTATAAGAAGGCTTTCCCGAAGCAGATGCAGCTTGACGTTTGCGCCTTTGCAAAAAGTCTTCAGAATTCCGAGGACGGATATTTCTATCATCCCCAGTGGGGTAAAAACATTTATATGTCCCGCATAGGTCGCCATCTGATGTGGGCAACGTCAATTCTCAAAAATCTTGGCGATATGCCTCTTTACGATACCAAAAACGGTGTTAAAGGTTCTCTAGGTGCACCGAGCGGTGTAAAAAAAGAGGACGAGACGGGGGAGAAGAACAACGACACCTGGACACCTCAGTTAAGAACTCTTGATGCCTTCAAGGAATACCTAATCTCCTTTGACCTGAAGAACGAATCCTACAGAACAGGTAATATGTTTAACGCACAAAACGGTCAAATTGCAGCACGAGACCGCCAAGCGATTGAAGACGGTGAAGCACACGACGAAAACGGAGACGGAATTGCCGAGGACGGATTTATTGCGGCATTTGAAGAATACTTTAACAAAAACCAGAATCCCGAAAACGGTCTTTGGGAGGACGATGTTCACTATAATGCTACAAACGGCCTGATGAAAATTTCCACCACTTATAACAACTTGGGAATTAAGATTAATTACGTAGAGCAAGCATATAAGAGCGCTATAAAAATGATACTCACACCTCCCGATACTCCTGATTGCAAGGGTAAGATGGCGACGGGATCTGTTGATACCTACAACCCCTGGATTGCTATGAACGTAATCAAGCAGAACGTAAAGAGATTTGGTACTCCCGAGCAGTATGAGCGTCTCGATTCCATGCTAAAGGAGAACGTTGTTGATCTTATTCGTATGTCCACCGAAAAGATGAAAAAGTTTAAAAAGCCCGACGGTTCATTCGGATACGCATGGGGCAACAGCT
>JAZTXO010000008.1:0-3749 GCA_045636445.1 Eubacteriales bacterium
AAACCTAAAATCGAAGATTACGAGTGCAAAATGCGGACGATTATGCACGCAGAGGATAATCAAGTTATTTACGATGCGGTGGCAGAAGAAAGTACAACTCACCCCGAAGCAAAGATTATCGAAATGACTCTCGTAGCAAAGGACGGCAAAATTACTATTACCGACGTTACGAACAATAAGACCTACGAGGGAACTTATACCGTATCGGGCAGAAATCCCGAAGGAACGGACTATCATATCACGATTGACGGCAAATCGGGTTATGCAGGTGTTGCTATGACAAAATACGCAGACGGAATGGAAGAACCTACATTGCCCATTAGCCTTGACGGGTATTCGATGTATTTCTACGCTGAATGAAATTGATATATAAAAAGAGACAGTTTCATTCTTGGTAAACTAAAATCTTTAGGAGTACAAAATGTATATAACAAAAACATTCGCAATGCCTACGTTTGAAATTACCGATTGCATCAAAATCGTTGATGTGAAAGATTATGACGGTAACAGTCCCCTATACGACACGATAAAGTATATCATTCACCGTCGTATAGCTGAATTCGATATTTCCGATGACGAGCTATTGACGTACATTTGCATCCGCGAGGGCTTGTTTACATACAAAGATTGGCAGAAGTTGATAAACGAAGAACTCAAAGCGGTAAGCGAGATAGATTATGAGGTGGACTCAACAAAGCGTAGGTTGAACTTAACGGAAACGGTATATCAGCTCAGCGGCTCGTGCGGCAGAGTTGTTGCAGGTGGATATAAGATGATATCCGCACTTAAAGGAAGGGATTTATTTTTCTCTGATATCGAAAAGTTTGAAAAGCATTTTGGCGCACACCCCCGTGATTATATCGTCAAGGTGTGGCAAGAGCTTGATACGCTTCTTAACGAAGGTGTAATTGTCGGAGAATATACCCACGAGCTTCACGATATTAAGCATCGGAGAAAAAATTGAACGGAGTAAAACGATGAAAAACTATAAAATACTGTTTACTATCGGTTGTGTCGTTATTGCCTTAATAGTAGGTATGGTTATCGGCACTATGATACCAAGCAAGACTGTGGATTTTAATGGTAGAGTGACAAGCATAACCGAAAAAGAAGATGGTACTTACATATTAAAAGCTGAGTCAATCGTTGGCGGAGAATTTTCGTTTATAATAGACGGCAAAAGCGACCTTGAAAACTGCTGTGACGAGGACATAACCGTAGATGATATCGCGGTGGGTGGAATAGTGCTTATAAATTATCGAATTTCTCTGTTCAAAAAAGACGAAATTAAAACAATCAAGGATTTAACATATTTTGTTGGCTCGGAGAACGCTGATGGGAATTAGAATTACAAATCTTACGAAAAAATATGAGTCATTCGGCACGGAAATTGTCGCGCTTGGCGGTGTCAATCTTACGTTCAAAGACGGAGAATTGGTTGCCATTATAGGCGAGTCCGGCTCCGGCAAAACCACACTCTTAAATCAGCTTTGCGGAATGGATGTAGCTGACAAGGGCGAGATAATTATTGATGGGATTGATCTGACAAAGCTTTCTTCTGACGAGCTTTGCAAAATGCGACGTAGCAAGATAGGCGTTGTTTATCAATTCTATAATCTTATCCCGGAACTCAACATTAGGGATAATATCACCCTTCCCGTAGAGCTTGACGGTGGCAAGGTTGACGAGGACGAGCTAAAGGAGATTTTGAAAACTGTCGGACTATTTGGCAGAGAGCGTGATTTCCCAAGCGCTTTGTCGGGCGGTCAACAACAAAGAGTAGCAATAGCACGCGCGCTCTATCAAAAGCCATCGCTTATTCTTGCAGACGAGCCTACCGGCAATCTTGACGAGAAAAACAGCGAGGATATACTTGGACTTCTTTGCAAGTTAAACGAAGAAAAGAAGATCACCGTAATTATTGTTACTCATAGTAAAGTAGTAGCAGACAGAGCAAAACGCCTTATATCGCTTAAAAACGGACAAGCCATTAGTGACGAGGTAAGATGATATGAAAACGCTATTCCATATCACTCTTGCAAAAATGAAAAAAAGCCTAAGAAAAAGCTTGTTTCAATCCTTTGCTGCCTTCGTTTCTATGTTTGCTATATCCTTCTTTGTATGCTTCGTCATTTCTCTTGAAGCATTCAGAGTCGCAAATCCGACTTTCGGGATTGAAGCCGTAGGCGGAGAAAATATATTAACGATAGAGTCTTTCAGTTCATTCTTTAAGGAAATTGTATCGGGAATTAGTTTTATAGCAATAGCTATTGTAATTCTTTCCTTCGTTTCGCTATTTATATTTGCGCGGTTACGAACGGAAGAAAACAAGCACTTCTTCGCAACGCTTACTAGCATTGGCGCTACAAGCGGTCAAAGAAAAGCAATCTCTATTACCGAAACCCTTATCTTATACGGAATACCGATTATATTAGGTTGTTTTCTTGGCTTACTTCCTTCAAGTATATTTACGGATATGGTTGCTCGCATTTTTGTTAGCGACTATACACACTCACCCGTTTCAATGCTAATTCCTGCTTTGCTCTCTGCACTCGGTATCATTTTAGTTCTGATGTTTACTTATATTCCGAGCGTGCGACGAAAGAAATCTGTAATTGAAACGGTTAAGGCGCATAACACAAAAGAAGCCGGTGAAACGCACAATTATAGAAATTCGTACACGTTCCGTCATATGCCCGTAGAACAACGTATTGCAAAAAAGAGCGTTGCTTATTATAGCAGCACGTATAGAAGAATTACGTTTATGTTTATCTCCTGCGTGTTGTATCCCGTTTTAGCAGTAATTTTCTTTGTGCTTGTATCGGAAACAAGCGTAACAGATTATACGCCAAGCTATGGTGTTGATGCTACCGCGCTTGTAGGAATATTTGCAGAAAAAATAGCAATATTCGGAGTGTTAGCCCTCCTCGGCTTGACGGTATTTGGAGTTTTGCAGACAATGTATATCATTCAAGCTCATAACCGCGTTAGGCGCGAAACACTTGCTACATACAAAAGCATCGGTATGACCGACAGCAGTATAAAAAAGGTGCTAAAATACGAGTATAAAACTGCGTTTTTACACGCGGTTATTTATCTTATATTCATATTGGTTTTAACATTTGTCGGCATCAATAGTTTTCAATAAAAAAAGCAAGGCTGGGCATTACGCTCTACCTTGTGTTTTATCAAGATGAAAAATTTGAGTCGCTGTAGTCAAAGAAAACACTCACAGCGAAAGCTTATGAAGAACACATATTTTCGTCCCAATAACCGAACCATTTTAGCAGGTCGGTCACTCGCGGAGTGACCGACCTCTTTTGCATCAAAAAACTTGCAAAGAAGAGCATAAAAATCACAATATTTTACTATTCTGACTTTTTTGCCGTTTCTAAAAACACAAAAAAACATAGATAAATCAAGGGATTTCATGCTATACAGTGTGCTTTTGTAAAACCGTTTATACAGTAGAGGGTGTCTAAAACTGCTTTTTTGGGGGGAAAGCATAAGTTTTTTACTCTCTATCGCTTCTCGTATCTTGAAAAAGGTCGCATAATATGGTAAAATAAATTACTAAAAGAAAGGGGGATATATCATGGCGGCGAAACCGAAGAAAAAAGAATACGAGTATATCAGGATCATATCCCTTGACGGAAGCGGGTTCTTCGGGGAGACGAAGCCGAGCGCATTCAGAAACGGAAAGCTGAATAAGGATTTCTTTTCGGGTGTGCTTGACGATAGCCTTGATA
>JAZTXO010000009.1:0-5703 GCA_045636445.1 Eubacteriales bacterium
GCCCATATCAAGATAGAGATAAACCTCCATACGTCTGTCGTGAGTATGGCAAGGCATAGTGTTCCAGTTAGAACCAACCTCAAGCTCGGTAAGTCCCATAGCAAGCTGGCAGGACTTGATTACTTCGGGGTGAATGTACTGGTTGATTACTCTCTTGTTGCAATCCTCAACCGAACCGCAAGGAACTTTTCTTGCCTTGGTAATGTCTATCTTTACGATAGGATACTCGGTATGTGCGGGGCAAGATGTAATATAGAACTTTGCAGGATTGGTCTTGTCAACGCTTCTGAACTTAAGGTCCTTGTGTCCCTTACCAACGTAGATACCGTCTCTGGGATTCATCTCGTAGGTTTCTCCGTCAATGGTGATAACGCCGGGGCCGCCGATGTTGATACAGCCAAGCTCACGTCTCTCAAGGAAGTACTCTGCTGCAAGCTCCTTACCTGCCTGAAGAGTGAGGGTTGCTTCAACCGGCTTCATACCGATTACTATAATTCTGTCAGTATGGCTATATACCATTCTGATGTTATCCTTTGTGAAGAGGTTTGCTATATGGAATTCCTCTCTGAGTCTGTCTGTTGTATAATACTTGACGTCTTTTGCATTTGATGCGTCTCTTACTTCCATTCCTTCTATCTCCTTTTTAATATAATTTCCGTAAACTTCCATTTGTGAAAGCGCTGCGAACGAGAGCGAACCGTCCTCAAGACGCTGCTGTTTAAGTCCGGTAAGTCTTACCATCTCGGTAACCTTTTTATCAAACTCAAACGCCTGTCCCTCTGCGGTTTTGGTAAGCTCAACGTGAGTGCGAGTTCCGTCGGAGAACTCAAGGTCGGCTTCCTTCCAATAGGTATCGTGGGGGAAGTCGGCACGAATAAATATAACCACCTTTGAAACCTCAACGGGCGCGCCGAAGCGGATTTCAAACTCAAGGTCCTCTCTAAGACCGCCGCCCCAAGAGTGATAGGGGTAAGCACCGTGGTTAGAGTTATCGCAAACACCGTCAATAGCGTTACGCTCGAAGAAGCAAGGCTCTTCTCTGGTTACAAAGTTTGCCCAAGCGTGGGGGAAATACTTAAATACATTGTGACGCGCGTGAGCATTGAGCGAAAGACATCTTTCCTCGTATATCTCACTGTCGGTAGGCTCTGCTACAACGAAGCGGTGGCTGTCGCCTGTGAACGCACCGGGTGCGTAGCAAGACGTAAGCTCACGTCCTTGGGGAATAACGAACTCAAATATTCCATCGGGAACGAAAACTATCGACTCCTTGAGAGTCTCGTCAAGCTTCATTTTAACGTATGTAGAGTCGGCAAGTTCAAGACGGATTTTATCGCCGGGTTCATACTCACCGTTATAGCGTTCGTCTATCTCGTCGCCAAAGGCACGGAATTTAACGTCGCCGTTTGCTCTTATCAGCTTTAAGATAATTATGGTTCTGTCCTCCTGTAATTTATTTACATTATTTATATGATAACATATTTTTTTAGATAAATCAATAATTATCGGGAATTTATAGCAGAACTTTTGAAAAAAGTTGCGCACATCAATTTTTTCGTCGGGAAAAATCAAAAAAAAGAAGAGGCTACCGAAGCAGCCTCTTTTCAGTTATGAGTTTAAAGTTATGAATTCGGCTTTGCCGAATGTTATGATATAACCGTTGCACAAACTTCGCCTCTGTCCACGTTGTGAGGTGAGAGAAACAAGGGTCAACGTGCTATACTATGATGAAAAAGAGCAAGCAAGACGAGGCACACCGAGAAACACAGGCGACGAAGTAGTTATCTACTCCGAGCCGAGTATCGCAGGCGCAACAAAGTATTGCGCCGCTATTTTTTTATCAGAGCTCGTTTGTCATGTTCCAGGTAGGATAAAGCTCTCTCCACACGTCGGTGTGTGCCTCGCAGTCAAGGTAGTGAGCAAAGCCCTGGATTTCCTCTTCTGTTATGCAGGCGTTGCGAATTCTGTTGTGATAATATTCTCTTTCGGGGTCGGTGCAGAATGCGCGCCAGCCGTCACGCCAAGTGCCGTCAAGCAGAGATGCGTTTCTCGCTTCAAACTCGGACATAATCTCGGCAGCTTTAGCTCCTCTTGCAAGGTCGCAGCCGGTTTCGGTAGCTACTATGGGATAGAATTTAATCTTTACGCCGTCCTCGATATTAAGCTCCACGAGAAGAGATGTGTACCAGCACTCGGGGCAGTTGTAGCCTGCAAACACGAAGTTGAAGTTGCCCTGACCGTAGACGATATGACCGCCCTCAAACTCCTCATAGCAACCGATGCAGTGGCTGTGCTGAGCGAGAACAACGTCTGCTCCGCAGAGTACCATTTCGTGAGCGAGGTTACGGAGTCTTGGCGAGGGGTAACGGCAATATTCCTTACCGCCGTGGTAAATAGCAATAAGATAATCACAGTTTTTCTTGGTTTCTCTTATATCCTGCATTGTAAGGAAGGGGTCAAAGGGGTTTGCTCCCATTCTGTCAGGGGTTGCGTATGTATATTCGTGCTCACAAACGTTAACGATGCCGATTTTTTTGCCGTCCTTCTCAATATAGTAGGACTTTCTGGAATCGGTATCGTTTTCACCTATTCCGGTGTAAGGCAGACCTGCTTTTTCAAGAGCTTCCTTGGTATCAAGAAGTCCACGAATTCCGTAGTCGAAAACGTGATTGTTGGAAAGCATTACGTCGGTAACACCAAGCTTTACAAGAGCATTTGTACACTCGGGGTCGCACTTGATGTTAGGACCGAATTTCTTTATTTTTCCGTCGGATTTGGTAAGGGCGCATTCAAGATTGATTATTACTCTGTCTGCCTCGTCTGCAAGGGTACATATATCACCGAAAAGCGTCTTAACGTCACCTTTTACGAAAAGGTCGTTTGTTACAGAGGTAGGAACTGTATCCGCACCGATTAAAAGTTTCATTTGGGTTCTCCTTAATTTTTTTAAAGTTTATCACTTACATTATACCAAAACCGCAAAGCAAGTCAATAGCTTTAGATTTTTTTCTGTATTTTTTCTCAATAAAAATATGTTTTTTCAAAAGAATTATGCTATAATATAGTAAAAAAGGAAGGAGACGGCCCTATGAAGGAAAAACAATATATCGCAATAGATTTAAAGTCCTTTTACGCATCGGTAGAGTGCATTGACAGAGGGCTTGATCCTTTGAACACAAATCTTGTGGTTGCTGACCCCGAAAGAACAGAAAAAACCATAGGTCTTGCCGTTTCCCCGTCACTTAAATCCTTCGGAATCCCCGGAAGACCAAGACTTTTTGAGGTTATAGCAAAGATAAAAGAAATAAACCGCAAAAGACAGAGGGAAATCGGCCTAGGCTTTACGGGAAAATCCTATGATTACAAGAAGCTCCTCGAAAATCCTCGCCTTGCGGTAGATTATATCGTAGCACCGCCGAGAATGGCAAGATATATTGAATACAGCACCCAAATATACAAGGTGTATCTAAAATATATTGCTCCCGAGGATATTCACGTTTATTCCATAGACGAGGTTTTCATTGATGCAACCGGCTATCTTTCAAGCTACAAGACAACGTCAAGAGAGCTTTGCGAAAAAATCCTTCAAGACGTTTTTAACACAACAAAAATCACCGCAACGGCAGGCATTGGAACGAATCTTTACCTTGCTAAAGTTGCTATGGACATAGTTGCAAAGAAGCTTCCCGCAGACGAAAACGGTGTAAGAATTGCCGAGCTTGACGAAAAATCATATCGAAAGCTCCTTTGGGATCACAGACCTATAACCGATTTCTGGCGAGTCGGCCGCGGATATGAAAAAAGGCTTGAAGCTCTCGGTCTTTTCACTATGGGAGATATAGCAAGATGCTCTATCGGAAAGGATAGAGAATATTACAACGAAGAGCTTTTATATAAGGCCTTCGGAGTGAATGCAGAGCTTCTTATAGACCACGCATGGGGATATGAAAGCTGCACTATGGAGGATATAAAATCCTACCGTCCGCAAAGCTCCAGCCTAGGCTCGGGGCAGGTGCTTCACTGCCCTTACGATTTTCATTCGGCAAGACTTGCGGTTCTTGAAATGGCAGATCAGCTTTCCCTCGACCTTACGGCAAAATCCTTGAAAACCAACGCCCTTGTATTAAGCGTTAATTACGACAGCGAAAACCTTAAGGGAAGCTATGGCGGAGAAATAAGCTACGATTACTACGGAAGAGCCGTTCCAAAGCAGGCGCACGGCACAAAAAGACTTGCAAATTATTCGTCATCAGCAAAGGATATTATGAGAGCTTTTGGGGAGCTTTTTGACGAAATTGTAAACAAAGATTTACTTATTCGCAGAATTAACCTTGTTGCTTGTAATGCTTTGACATTGGAAGAGCTGCAAAAAAATCCGCCTATAAGCCAGATTTCGATCTTTGATTTTGAAAAAGCGCAAGAGTCAACCGACGCTCCGAAGAAGGACGAAAAAATACAAAAAGCTCTGCTTGATATTAAGCAGAAATACGGCAAAAACGCCATAGTAAAGGGTATGAATCTGGAAGACGGAGCAACGGCAATAAGCCGAAACGAGCAGATTGGAGGACACAAGGCATGAGTGAAAAAAGCTATGACGATATTATAGATCTTCCCTGCCCAACCTCTTCCTGCCATCCGAGAATGGCAAGGATAGACAGAGCTGCTCAATTTGCCCCCTTTGCCGCCCTTTCGGGATATGACGCTGCAATTTTCGAAGCGGCAAGGCTCACCGAAAGAGAGGTAGAGCTTAACGAGGATATGACCGAAAGACTTGACAGATGGTCGGCGCTCCTTACCGATATTGTAGACTCCGAACCGAGACTAAAGATTACCTACTTTATTTCGGACAAAAGGAAGTCGGGGGGAAGCTATAAAACTCTTGAAGGCAGACTTACATCCTTTGACCGCCACAAAAAGACGATTACCATCGACCGAAGAGAAATTATTCCTTTGGTTTGTATCAAAGAAATGCACTCGGAGCTTTTCACCGGAATGTTTGATGAGGAATAGTTCCCTTTGCATATTAAATTTACAAAATATGATTGACAAAATAAAATATTTATGTTAAAATAACATCGTTAATTCCTCGGGGAGGAGTAACGCAGGACAGACTTTACAGAGAGTGGGCGGTTGGTGAAAGCTCATAAGATGTTTGCGTGAAGGTAGCCTCGCAGTATTCGGGAAGAACGGCTTTTCGCTTATTAGACTCCGACGGTGAGCACCGTTATATGCGTAAACGAGGGAGCTTATGCTCCGAATTTGGGTGGTACCGCGATTTTTCGTCCCAAGTAGTGTGTTTTGCGCTACTTGGGGCTTTTTTCTTGGAACGAAAATGAGAAATGAGAAATCGTCTCATTCCGAAGTTTGTTTCTCTTGTTCGAGCCTTATACTGCTTAAATAGCGGTAGTCTGTGAAGATTAAATTACCGAAAGGAAAAAATAAATTATGAAAGAACTTGCAAAAAATTACAATCCTGCCGAATTTGAAGACAGGATATACACCGAGTGGTGCGATAAAGGCTATTTCAAGCCTGACGAGGACGATAAGAAGCCCAGCTTCTCTATCGTTATTCCTCCGCCTAACGTAACCGGTCAGCTCCATATGGGACACGCTCTTGACGAGACTCTCCAGGACATACTTGTGCGTACCAAGCGTATGCAGGGTTACTCTACCCTTTGGGTTCCCGGCACAGACCATGCAGGT
>JAZTXO010000010.1:0-44708 GCA_045636445.1 Eubacteriales bacterium
CGTTTGCCTTGATGGAACCTACTCCTTTGGGAGAAATTGTGTACGTTGTAGGAGCAGTGGTACTGATAATTCTCGTTGCTGTCGAGGGTGCTTCCGATTCGACATCAAAAGCGGAAGAAGCACCGAATTCTGTGACGGAAAGTGATTCCAATAACGACTCGCAAAATGACAGCAATAAATCGCCTGACAGTCTACCAGTTAAAGGAGAACCCAATTCCGACAAACACCTTTACAAGGATGGCAAACTAAAACAAACTCGACACTATGGTCCGGACGGCAAAGCTGAATACGATATTGATTATAGTCATTCTGGAGATAAGCACAAATTTCCTCACAAGCATATTTGGGATTGGACTGACCCAACGCACCCAACTCGAATTGAGGCAGAATATCCATAAAGGATAATTAATTGTTTTGTGAAAAAAGGAGAGATAATGACCAAAGAAGAGCTGATTTTTTACATGAACCAAGGGCGTGAAATTGAATGCTATTTTAATCGTGTTCATTATTTTATACAACCCGATTATGAGTGGAATAAGAACAATACGGGCTACAAGGTAAATATGTATCTCTGTAATGAAGATGATGAGTTTGTCAAAAAAGTTTTTTGCGGATCACCGGAAGATTTGCTTACCGTTAAATTGGACGGTGATAAGATGTTAAAGGAGCATTGGGGTTTGTTTACGGTCGAGTTGATTTTTTGATGAAGCATCTTTATCTATGACGGTATAATAAATCCATTAAGCTACTATAACGGATTTACTTTCTCTTGGAACGGCAGACAGCTTATAGGTGCTACGAAAGGCGGAAATTCGTACGCTTTTGTTTACAATTCCGACGGTTTAAGAACTCAAAAGACTGTAAACGGAGTTGTTCACACCTATCACTACAACGGCACGGAACTTCTTGCTGAACAGTGGGTCGAGAACGGTACCGAGCATCTTATGGTGTTTGTTTATGATGCAAACGGCACACCTCTCGGTTTGAAGTATAGGAATTCCACCTATGCTCAAAGCACATGGGATTCTTATTGGTACGAACGTAATCTCCAGGGTGATATTGTTGCGATTTATGATAATTCCAATGTAAAGCTCGTTTCCTACACATACGACGCTTGGGGTAATCACATCGTCACACCTTACAATGATGGTTTGAGCATTGTACCTGTTGCAAATAACCCAATCCGTTACAGAGGTTATTACTACGATACCGATTTAGGTTTGTATTACCTGCAAACTAGATATTACGATTCGAATATAGGTCGTTTTATCAATGCTGACGGTTATATCTCCACGGGTACCGGACTTCTCGGTTATAATATGTATGCGTATTGTAACAACAATCCTGTTATGTACGTTGATCCGAGTGGAACCATTTCGTTTCTCCTTGGAGTAGCCATAGTTGTTGTTGGATATGCGATAATTTCAAACGTTGCTAATGTAATTGAAAGCGAAAATACTGTCAAAAACTCAACCGTCGAACCTATGGACAATGACGAGTATAAAAACTTAAGCGATCCTGAAGGCGATACGCACAATTTGTCCGAAGATAAAAAAATAGCCTATATTCGAGCATATAGAGAAAATCACAATGATACTTTTTCAAAAAATTGGACCGAGTCGGAAATGTTGCGTGAAATGGAATACCATGAAAAATTCTACAAAATAGTAGTCTTTTTAGGTAGCGATCCTGACAAAGAGGGAAGCTTGGCTGATCGATTAGAGCATGTCGATTTTGAAGAAAACCAAACTTTAAAGACTTATTTGCGTAGATTCTTCGGAAACGTGATTCCATAAGGAGGCAAAAATGAAAAAATTAATAGTTTTAACACTTATAATCACCTCTTTGTTTTCCTTATCCTCTTGTTCGTTTATGGACCGACTTTTGGGGGGCGACGGAGATTATTACAAACAGTCCAATTGGGAATGTACAGACGAAGAATTCAGTACCGTCTACTACGATTTATATCAAGCCAAAATAGATGAGTTAAAGCAGGTTTATCAAATAGAGTGCGAAACACTTGTTGAACACCCTGAAGATCGAGTTTATTACATATACTTATACTCGGATATCTTCACTATAAATTTCGATTTTTATAACTGCAACGGATATGGCAGCTTAAAAGCTAAATTATATTATTTTGAAACCGCAAACACCTCTCTTGATGACTATGAATCTCAGAAGCCTTACGTTGATTTTCTCAACGATTTCATGAATTATGCGGGATTTGATACAATAACCGATAACAATCAGTTTGAAGTATTATATCAAGCCGGTACAGCGGGTTCCGAGCGCGAAGACAAAAGCAATTTTTATCATTATGACAGTCTAGTAGGAAACGTTGGATATTATACTATTTTAGATTACGACGGCGGAGGTTGGTATTACAGAGTGGAGAAAAACAAAGAGTGCAATTTGATGTCAAATGTGTTCGCATTTGAAGGACTCCTAAAACCTCTGCAATAAATAAAAATCTCTTTAAACTTGCTTGTTTTCTAACGCATCAAAAACCAAGGGCAACTTTTTAGTTGCCCCTTATCTGTATTTCGGAGAAGATTTGAGTGCTCCGTTATAAATTCAGCATTTTGCTTTTGTGTAAGATTAACTATCCGATTTTCTTTTATATGATAAAATAGGCGGAGAAAAATTCTCCGCCTATTTCATTTTTTGTATATAATTATTTACATTACGTTAGCAGAAACGTTGTTTCTGTAAAGGTTATAGTAAATGCTTTCGCCGTCTTTGCGGAAGGTGAGAACGTCGGTTTCAAGCTCTGCAATTCTGTCAAGCTTTCCTTCTGCGTACGCTACAAGACGCTTTTTGCAGCAGCCTACTCTGTAAAGAAGTCCGCCAAGGCGGTTTTCCTGAACTTCAAAGCCGCAGGACTTGTTCTCAAGCATCCACTGTTTTTCAAACGCCTTGATAAATGCTTTAAGATTTGCTTCAACTCTGGAATAGTCCTCGTTTGCAAGGCGGAGAAGCTCTGCCTTATCGCCTGCCTTATATGCGGCTCTTGTTTTTACGCCAAGCTCATACTTATCTGCAAGAGTATCGCAAAGCTTTGCTGCGGTATCGAAGAGATAACCCCAGGTTCTGCTCTTTCTTGCGGTAGCACGAAGCTCCTTTGCGTATTCGACATACTTTTCTCCTTCGCCTAATCTTACGGTAGAGTCAAGGAAGCCTACGAAGGGGTCGGAATAAAGCATATATTTGCAGGGGTTTACGGGGTCAACGCTGTTTTCGGGCATTGCAATCTCGTTAGGCTTATCGAGAAGAAGGAACTCGTCAAATGAAAGACCGAATACTCTCTTAAATCTCTTCTTTATAAGCTCCATATCCTTATTGCCCTTTACAAGCTGAGCAATGAAGAAGAGAGTGGGAAGAACACCGTATTTGGAACATTCCGCACCGTTATCGCCCCAAAGGGTAATGAAAATGTTATCTATTTTATACTTCTTGCAGGCGTCGATAGCGGGAGGAGTACACTGAAGTGAGCAGGCGTTGTGAGGCATAAATCCGCCCCAAGTCCAAGCGCCGCCCGCAAACCAGGTTTTGTCCGAAAGCTGCTTGTGATTATAGAGCATATCGTCATATCTTTCGGGATTCTTCGAATAGTAATCCCAATATACGGGAATTACGTTAGAGGGAAGAGCCTTGATATATTCCTCGGGCACGTTTGCCTTGCCTATGTAATATACGTCGTTATTCCAAGGACGGAAATACATATCCGACCAAACCATAATCTCATAGCCGTGCTTTGCGGCAATTTCGGAAACCTTTTCAAGATGACGCTTCATAAGAACGTCAACCGTCTCATAGCCGTATTTGTCAAGATGCTTTCCTCTGCCGAGCATGTGAGCTTCGTCCATACCAACGTGAAGGCGTCTTGTTGCGAAGCACTTGGAAAGACTTGCAAACATATTGTCTACAAGCTTATAGGTAGCCTCGTCGTCAACCATAAGAATATCTTCGGTATCCATAGGATACTGCTGCCATCTGCTGATTGGAGTAAGGTGAGCGAGAGTCTGAATACAAGGAATAATCTCAATTCCTACCTCTCTTGCAAAGGCGTCCATCTCACGCATTTCCTCTGCGGTATATCTGCCTCTCATATAACCGAAATAGGGCTCGCCCTCAATTTCATAGGTATCCTCGGCATAAAGGAACAGACAGTTGTATCCTATTTTAGAAAGAACTGTCAAAAATCTCTTGAGATTATCCATATTCATAACAGCGTTTCTTGAAACGTCAAGCATTACGCCAAGGGTTTTTGTCTTTTTCATTTTTTTGCTCCTTGATGGATTTTTCTTTATTATATCATATTTTTTACCGGGTATCAAGCTTTTTTAGGCACTTAAATTCCCGTTTTTCATAGTTAACTTCCCTATTAAAGAACCGAGCCTTTCGGCTCGGTTCTACCATAAGGCTTTAAATTTTAACGTTCCCAGCCTTCGCCGTCCATATTGCCGCCGGGAATAGTTGTACCGGGTGTTTGCTCGGAATCGTCGGTTTCGGGAGCTGCGATTCCTGCGATATAGGTGTTGTCAAGGTAGATTGAGCCCTTTTCCATACCCTGATTTCCGTTATAGGTAGACTGAGTATAAAGCTCAATTGCAACTATGTCCGAAATAGGGCCCCTGAGGTGTCCGATATCAACTCTCTCACCGTTGATGTAAATATCAAATCTCTCACCCATTTTGGTTCCCTTGTATTCAACGCGAAGGTTGATCCAAGTCTTGTCGGGAATAACCACAACATAGGACGTGCCTGCTATTTCAAGAACCATACCGCCCTGGACCTTGTTGGGGTTGGTGTAGAACTTAATTGCAAAGTTCCATATGTCAACGTTGTCGCTTCCGCCGTTTGAAGATCCGCAGAAGGTGATAGCTCTGTCGTAGCTTACGTCGATTCCGTCGAACATTATATCGGTTTCAAAGACGAGTCCCGCTTCAACCTTGCCCGAAACAGCAAAATCAAGAGCGTGGTTACCGCTGCCGAGAGAAGAATACTTCAATGCGGTGTTTCCGTCAACGTCAACCAGAGAAAGAGTTCTCTTACCTGCATCAACGCCATCGTATCTGTGAGTATTGTTGATCATCTTTCCGTCGGCAAGAAGCTCCTCGTAGGTTGTGCCGTCGTAAACTATTGCATTACCGAGATTCGCGCCCTCGCCTCTTTGGGTAGAGGTGATGGAACCCATCGGAGCTACCGTACCGGTAACGTAGGTGTTGTCAAGGCTTATCGAGCCGGTTACGAAGCCTGTGCCGGTGTCAGAAGTGGAGGGAGTGTAAAGCTCAACGCCCTTGATGGTCTTAATATCGCTTGTAAGAGCACCGTCGCAAACCTTTTCACCGTTAATATAGAAGCTGAATGCGCCGTCCTTAACGAGAGAGGTAGTTTCGAAGCGGATATTAAACCAGGTATTATCCGCAATCACGCCCTTCCAATCGCTGCCGTTTACGGTAATGAGATAGCCACCGTCCTTGGTTTCCGTATTAACACAGAAGCCTATGTTCACACCCCAAAGTCCAGCATTTGCCGTTCCGTTGGAGCTTGTGCCGACGAAGGTGATCTTTCTCGTTTCCGAGTTGGTAAGTCCCTCAAGCTTTATATCGGTTTCGAAGAGGAAGCCGTAATGAGGATCGCTTTCATTCTTGAAGTTTATAGAATGATTACCGCTGCCCACAGCCGAATAAACGAGAGCCGTGCCACCGTCAACTTCCTTAAGATTAAGAGTTCTCTTTCCGTCGGAAATACCGTCGCCTCTGGAAGTATTATTTGCCATAAGGTTGCCGGAGATAAGCTCGTCGTAGGTTGTTCCCTCGTAGTTAATAGCAGTTCCTGCGTTTTTGCCCTCGCCTCTTTGAGTTGAGGTGATAACTTCCGGAGGAACGTATCCAAGACCCATAATATAGGTGTTATCGAGATAGACAGAGCCTTGCTCCCAACCGTGACCGTTGTAAGTCGAGGGAGTGTAAAGCTCAATACCCTTAATGCCGCCGATGTTATCATTAAGCACTGTTTCTATAACAAGAGTATCGTTAACATAAAACTTCAAGGGAGAGTCTTTGGTAGTTCCCTCGGCAACAAGGCGAACGTTTACCCAAACGTTATCCTTGATAACGACCTTCTGATCGCTGCCGCCGATTGTAACGATGTATCCACCCTTCCTATCGTTAGGATTCTTGTGGAATTTAAGGTTAAATGCGTAAAGTGAAGAGTCGGCAGACAGATTTGCAGAACCGGTAAATCTAATATCTCTTCCTTCTTCGGTGTCTACTCCGGAAAGCTTAATATCGGTTTCGAATATGAAGCCGGTTACACCGGGTGTTTCCGAAGCGAAGCCGAGAGTGTGGTTACCGCTTCCGAGAGAGGTATAGGAAAGAGCGTAGCTTCCGTCAACGCTAACGAATTTAAGCTCACGGTTGCCGTCATCGATACCGTCTCCTCGTTTAGTGTTCTGCACCATTATGCCAAGCTTAATAAACTCTGCAAGAGATGCGCCGGTATATTTTTCAGAGCTTTCGTAATATACGCCCTTACCCTTTGAGGAATCTTCAATATAAATCTTGTTATCCTCGGTAACGGGAATATCTATTTCGCCCTCGATAGGCTTATCGTAAACATATTCGGTATCTGTTATGGAAACCGAAAGGTCGTCGATATACTGAGTTCCTCTGATGTCGTAACACTGGAACGAGAGTCCGACACCGGTAACTTTACCAACCTTGCTGTAAATGGTTGTGTTTGCGATACACTGATAACCCTGGCTTCCGAGAACGTAGATAAGCATCTTGGACTCCGCAGGCTTTGTCTCGTCGTAGTGGTAAACCACCTTAAAGGTGTACCAGGTTGCGTCGTAGAGAACGAAGTTATCAAGAAGCTGTCCGTCGGAAAGGGAAATAGCAAGTAATTCGGTGTTATGACTGTCCTCCCAGTTTAATCCGTCAAAGTTCATCGCCGCAATAGCGCTTCCCTTATCGTTTTGGAATTCGAGAGAGAAGAAGTTCTTCGAGTAGAGCCAACTAATCTTGTCGAAGTAGTAGTCAAACTCAACCTCCCAGGTCTTACCGCCCTCTGCGGTCAATGCTCCGCCAAGGTGCATTGTAGCCCTGTAAGAAGAGGTCTTGGTGTTTTGAGAATATGCTCGAAGCACCTTGTTTGCAGCATTTTCGGGGTCGGCATCAACGTAAACCTTTGCTCCGGGGCTCTTCGTGCCGCCGTACTGAGATTCAAGGTTTTCGTCCCAATCGGCAGCGTTTATCATAGTCTGACCGAAGTCCTCGTCCTTGTAGTACATCTCTGTCCAGTTGTCCGGCCCGTTCGGAATCTTGCCGTCGTTAAAGTCGTAAATAACTTTATTGGTTACAGGCTTATTTGTTTCGCCACCCTCGATTTTATCTATTTCAAAGGTGTAATTTTTCTTTGCAACGTAAATGTTGTCAAGATAGAATGCAGATGCTGCGTGTCTGTAATAAGAAAGTTTTACCGCGCTGACAAGGAAGTCCTTGTATGCACCCTTTTCGTAGTGACCGGAATCGCTTATTCCGGCAAACTCACCGTTAACGTAGAACTTAAGCATAGTCTTAAGCTCACCGCCCTCACCGGAATAGTCCTTATACATTTCAACACGAAGCTTGAACCAATCGTCAACGGGTATTCCCGCAACGACCTCTTTGTCCTTAACTCCGTCAGCAGCTGCGAAATATTCCTGAATTCTGATATAATTCTGTCCGCTTCTGGTATATTGATAGAAGTCAACCCAAGCGGAAATAAGCGATGTTCCTTCTCTTACGAAGGTAAGCTGCGCCAGGGGAGCAGAGGTATCGTTCGTACCCGCAAAGAGCATATCCGCTTCGAATACGTAGCAGTTACCGGGAGCACCGATGTTAGTGATTTTAAACTCGGTAGAACTTGCGGTATCGGCAACCTTTTTCTCGAACTCGCCTGCATCGGGTCTTGTTTTATCCGCAACGTAAAGAACGACGTCATCAGTTCCCGCTTCCTTCTTGGGATTGGGAACAAGAGCAGACTCAAACCAAATATATCCGTTGCCGTCAGTCTCTGGGTCACCCACCTTGTTAAAAATTGCGCTGTGGGGATTTACTATGACGTTACCGTCCATCTGAATTTCGTCTTCTTCAATATCGTCAAAGATTATTACTTCGGGGTCTGACGCAAGAAGAGAGTCCTTTATAATAGTTCCCATACTTGCAAGAGTATCAACAAAATAGACACCCTCGTATTTTGAATAAAGAGGCGGGAATTTAAGGTCAAAGACCTCTTCCATATATGCAACTACGGTAGAAATTGCAATGCTCGTAGCGTTAACGTCACTTTCAACGCTTCCGCTGACCGCAACGAGAGCATCCTGCGAGAAGGGAGATGAATAATCTCTGAGATACGAGAATCCGCCGTCCTCCTTTGCAAAAATGGAAAGCTTCTCGGCAGTCATTATAAAGATTTCTTTAGCGTTAGCGCGAAGCATACTGCGAAGCTCTGCTTCGGTTTGATCGCTTACCGCATTAAGAAGGTTTGCAATAGCAACCCAGGGGTTATATACGTAGGTAATACCTGTAAGCTCGTCGTCAAGGTCACGCATAAGTATCTGCATTGCCGACTCAAGAGCCTTTTCCGCATTGGGGAAGCTTGAACCGAAGTTGGTACAAATCTTCATAAGTCCGTTAACAGACTGGTAGCTTACCTCGTCCTCCCAAAGTCCGTTATGGGGATTCTGATGCTCGGTAAGATACTTACGAAGAGTCTCCCAATGTCCGCTGTTCTTTATTGCGGTTACGGTAGAGTTTATAGTATTTCCTGCCGAATAGGAGTTTTCGTTAAATTTAAGAGAATCAAGATACGCGATAAAGCTTTCGGTCGTAGCGTATATGGAATCGGATGCAGCCACAGCCACAACCTTTGATACAGCGGTAATCTTGGAGCCGGTTCTGAGGCTGGGTGTGAGCTTTGATACTTCCTCAACTTTCGTATCGCTCAAGTATGGATATTTAGGCGTTCCGCCAAGGCCGCTTATAATGGTTCTTGCCCAACCTGCATCGCGTCCTCTTCTGGACGTGCTAATGCCGGTTCCCCATTGAGGGTGATAGAAATACCGGTCCTCCGCCTGCATTTCTCTTGCGAAATGCAGAAGCTTTTCCTTTACATCGTCGGGAATAAGCTCTGCCCAGTTGTTGCCATAGGCTGCGGAAAGTCCCGCCCTGTCAAGAGTTCTGAGTGCCTGAGCGGTTGATTCAAGGTCGGGAAGGAAGCCCTCGTTGTTTCTTGCAGATGCGGAATAGTAAAAACCGCCGTTATCGGGGCACCAAAGGTTGGCGATCCAAATGTAAAGATCCTCGTCAAATATGCCGTAAAGCTTTTTAAAGGCTGCCGTCGCATCGCTTCCGAGAATTTCCTCAATATCGTCAAAATACGGCTCTTGCTCTTCGGCTCTAAGCTCCGTGAGATATTCTTCTATATCAAATATAGTTTTTGCGACAGTGCCGTTTGCGGGAGCAAACTCGGTGTTCTTATAATTTTCGGCTATGTAGTCTATCGCGTGTTTTTTTGCAAGAGTGTCGCTATAAGCGATAACCATAGTGCCGTTTTCCGACCAGATGAGCCAAGCGCTTCTCTTTAAATCGAAAAGTCCTTGAAGATTTGCGTAATCATCAAGTTTTTTGTATGCCTTCTTGGCAAGTTCGGAGCCGTTGTCGCCAACGATAATACGACCGTAATTACCCTGGGTATCCTCGCCCTTTATTTGAGGGACTTTACCCGACGTTTCGTAAATATGAGTTGACAAAACATCGACAATTCCGTAATTATCACTGTCAGACACCAAGATTAAGGTGCTTAAGTTTTCCGACCAAACGGCATTTCCCAAAGGAGTGCTTGAGCTTCCGTTGTTGCCGGAATTATCCCCGTCGGATGATTGATTACCGCCCGCGGAGTCTCCGTCGTTTGAATTGCAGGAAACAAGCGCAAGACAAACCAGAAGCGAAAGTATAAGTAAAAGGATTTTTTTCATATAATTTTTCCTCGTTTTTTGTTTCGTAAGGAATAGCCGATTATTCTATCGGCTTTTTAACGGGCGGCTTCGCAGCGTCCATAAGTTCGAACATAAACTCTGCGTCCTCGGAGGTAAACATAGTAGGCTTTTCTACTCCAAGCGCTCCGAAGAGATGACGAAGCGGCGCGCTGGTAGAGCAACCGTTGCCGTTTATATCACCCTCTCGAACATTGTCAAGAGCCACGAGAGCGCCTTGAGATTTCGAGCAAATTTTTCCGGAATCTGCGGTAAAGTAAGCAAAGCTTCCGTCGCCTACTCTGCACTTTGCCATCTTTTCCCCGGTAACTCTTATCATCTCGGGAGCGTCCTCAACAAGCTTTTTGCGGTAGACTTTAGCCATATCCTCGTCCATAGACTTTATTGAAGCGTTAAGAGCCGCCCAGGCATTGTAATACTCACAAGCAAAGGTCAAGGGCTGGTCGGAAAGCACCGCTGCTCTTGCGCTCTCGTAGGATTTATCGGGATAGGGGAGCTTTGCGCCGAAGCCGGGATAGCAAAGTCCAAGCTTCATAAGGCCGGAAACCGCATCGTAAGTTATCTTCGGCTCCCAGAGTCCGTTTTCGGGATTTTGATGATCGTTGAGCCACTTTACAAGGGTGTCAACGTATTCCTGCCCTGCCATAAAGAAGTTCGTGGAGGTGGAATTGATAAAATGTCCGAATTGGTATGAACGCTCTTGTATTCTCTGACCGTCAAGCCATTCAACGAGAGCGTCGAGAGAAGAAAGGTATTCGGGTAACGCAGCCTTCGTTTCCTCGTTTTTGGGGCGTTGAGAGGGACGAAGATACTTGCACTTTCTGCCAAGAGGCTCAATAAGACGCCAAGCGGCAGCGGAATCCCTGCCCTTTCTCGTTGCGGTTATATTCTTTTCCCACTGGGGATGATAAAAATATCCGTCCTCATCCTGAAGTCCGTAGGCGAAATCTGCCATTTTGGAAGAAAATCTTTCGGGCATTTTGGTTATATGCATTTCGTCCTTGCCCACAAGGCCGCATTGTTCGGTAATGAAGATTACCGCCTGGTGAGTGGATTCAAGATCAGGAAGGAATCCCTCGTGATCTCTTGCGGAATTGGAATAATAAAATCCTCCGATTTCCGGTTCCCAAAGGTTAGCCATCCAAATAAGGATACGCTCGTCAAACATAGAATAAATCTTTCGGATTTCCTCTACTGCCTCCTCGCCCAAATCGGAAACGAGCTTTGAGAAGGTTTCTTCTCTTTTTTTGTTTCTTATTTCTCGGAGAGTCTTTATTCTCTCCTCGGTTATAATATCATTTCTAGTATACATAAGCTTTTCCACAGTTCGAAGCCGAAACGGAATCGAACCTTTTATTTATAACATAGGCGTATAATTAAAGTAAGGCGTCAAGTAATAAATGCACTCAAAACACGCCTCGTTTTAAAAATCGCGGCTTTTGGTTTTGCGCAAAAGCCGCGATGATGCATTACTTAATCGTCAAATTTAATGACTTTAAGTGATAGTATGTTGCGTGAAATTAGTTGAGAGTAATACCGTATGCTTCAGCAGTGGTCTGGATGCACTTAAGATTGTCATAGAAGCTAGTAGTTGCATAGTAATCCTTTGCGGTAAAGCCTACTGCCGTTATATCAGCAGCATAAGACTTCGTATTTTCGCTTTGTGAATACGTTACACCGCCATCACGAGAAACAAATCCATACATCTTATGAGTAGAGTTATCAAACACAAGGCGAATTCTTACCCAAGAATCATAAACGAATCTATCGGAACCGTCAGCATCCACAACAAGTCTGCAAACGCTTTCATCGCTTCCGTTGCCATCCATATCATAAGTTCCGGTATAAAGACCGCTATATCTTTCAACGGTATCATCGCTAAACTTAAAATAGAATCTGTTGGGATTGTTACCTTTGGCGCCACCATCAAGGTAAAAATCAAACTCAAATACAACGAGATTGCCGTCGGCTACCTGAACATCGGGAGTCCAGTAAACATGAGAAAGCTTATTAACATCAGTCATAGTAATCTGGGTCTGATTAAGTCTGAGACATGCGTTAGCGGCATTTTGGGGATCAGCGTTCAAGCTGAAGAAAGGACCGGCAGTGTATTCTCCGCGATCGGTAGAGTTGTCAATATAATTTCTCTCGTCAAGAGTAACCTTATCAGACTTACCGGGGTTGTTTGCGATAAAGAAGCTGTTAGAAGAAACATACTTGCTATCCGAGAAGCTATACACCTTACAAACGTCGCACTTGCCATCTGCATTTGAATCTACGCAAGTGCCAAGCACCTTGCTACAAGAATCACACTTGTGATTCCAGTTAGCATCTGCACACTCGTGAACTGCGATCTTAGGAACTATGGAAAGAATGCCGTTTACTGCAAAGCCTTCAATAGGATACTCGGTTTCATTACCCTCAAGGTCGGTTGCAATCCAGCCAACACAAGAAGCACTTCCAGTGTATACAGGGTATACGGCATCAACATCAAAAGCATACTTGCCGCCGCCTATGGTAACGTCCTCATGAGTAGTATAAGCACAAGAATAATCGGTTACAAGCTCATCGGGGTTGTAATTAAAGATAACCTGTGCCTGAGCTGCGTATTCAAGAAGATTCTGGTAGAGGAGCTTTCTGTTATAGTCCTTGCCGTCAGCTTCGGTCTTGTTTACGAAACCGTTCTTGTAAAGTCTTGCATAAAGGTACTCTGCTACGGAATAGGACTTCCATACAGCGTCCTCTGCAGGAGCATCACCGGTATAAACGGTAGCGTATGCAACCTTACCGAGAGCCTTGGGAGCTACGCCGGTGGTAGCAAAGCAGGGGTGACCTTCGTAAAGGTTATCCTGAACGGTGGTGTCGAGAAGAGCTGCGTTATAAACGGTTTCCTCGCCCTCCCAATAGTAAGCAACCTTAACGTTGCCTGCTTTTGCATCCTCAATGGAAGCGTCTACTGCGTAAACGATAGAAACGTTATCGTTATAAATAACGTTTTGAGCAAGGATTTTAACCTCACCCGAAGTTTCCTCAGCACTTACTGCAAAGGAAATGCAAGCAAGAAGTGCAAGAGAGAGAACGAGAAGTGCGATTTTTGTGAATGTGTTTTTCATTTTCTTTTCCTTTCAATTATGTATTGATAAATTAGTTTGTGTCCCAGGCGTCATCAATATTTCCTCCGCTGGAGCCTGTGGGAACAGAGGTTGCGATAACGTCAAGCGCCTCGAAATCTACAACTTCAAATTCGGCGCTTTGATACTTGATTTTGTTTTTCATTTAATCTCCTTTCCTTTTTCATTTACGCATAAAAGTAAAATGATTTTTGTCATCCAAAACGGAAAAAACACCATTTTTCAAAAATATTATAACATATGCAAAGAGTGATATTTTTGTTTTTTTGCTAGATGTTTTTTTGAAAAAACTAAATCGTTTAAAATTATTATTGACAAATAAGGCAAAATATGGTCTAATATTATTGTAAAAATGCAACAAAAAGGAGGTAAAGTTATGGAAATCAACGCTAAAGTTATATCAAACGACGACGAGATCACACCTAGCTTTCGAGGACTTTACGGCGCAAGATTTTATTCGGATACAGACCCCGAAAATGAAAATAACAAGGTTATAAAAATCTTCACTTTAAATACTACCCATAACATAAGCAGTACCACCAATATTGCGGGTTTTGCGGCACAGGATTCCCCTACCTCCTGCGTTTTTGAAATGAAATACCGTTTTGAGGGCCTATGGTATTATTCAAAGAGATATTTCAAGATAGAATTTTGTAACAATGCGGGTACAAGTCTTTTTGCCCTTCAGTTTAACGTAAAAGAGGGCGAGGATAATCTGGAAGCCAAGCAGCTTTCGGTTACCCTTTCGGACAATACGGATTTTGAGGAAGCAACACTTCAAGCCGACCGCTGGTACACTATCAGAGCCGAATATTATCACGATTTTGAGGGAATTGATTCAAGGCTTAAGTTCTTTATCTGCTGTGAGGGCGAGGATGACTATCTCTTCCGTGACGTGAAAATAAATGCCAAGTCGGAGCTTCCCACAAGAGCTCTTATTATACATTACGCAACGAAAATCAAGGGAATTCAGTACCTTGACGATATGTCCTTTACGCTGTTTAGAGAAAATTACACCGAAAAAAACGAGCCTCTGAAAATTCCCGAAAATTCAAGAAAAATCTATGATTTTGAAAGCGGAATACCCTCGGAGAAGGACTTTTTCATAGATATGAGGCTTAAAAAGTTTGATGACTTTCTTTCTATGGACCCTGCTCTTTGGGGCAAGGCAAAACTTGGAGAGCATCAAAGCACCCAGCTTCTTCACACCCACGAGCATTACGAAATTATGCTTGTTCAAACCGGAAACGCCGTGTTTGTTACCGAAAGTGAAAGCCATCCTATCTACGAAGGCTCTATTATCGTAATTCCTCCGCAAGTTATGCATAACGTTATCTCCGATGAAAAATACAACATTATATCTATAACGGGGGATTTTGAGCAATTTTCCCGCTTTGACTCCCCGGTTATTCTTCAAGATAACGTTTATAGCGAGGGCAAAAAGCTTGCAGAGCTGGTTCTTTACAACAGATTTACAAGCGAGGAATACTTCACCGCCCTTTGCAACGCATATATCCACTTCCTGTTTCTCAATCTGGATTATCCGAAAAGCGATATGAATACCGTTATTTATAAAATAATGGATGAAATGAAGAAAAATTACGGTAACAGCGAGCTTAGCATCATACAGCTTCTTCGGGACAGCGGTTACGCAAAGGACTACGTAAGAACAAAGTTCTTTGAGGTTACTAAAATGACGCCGAAAAAGTACCTTACCGCCATAAGAATGAAGCGGGCAAAGGAGCTTCTCGGTATTTACGGCGAGGATGTAAACATATCCAGAATAGCCGAGCAATGCGGCATTGTTGACCCTGCCGTTTTCTCGAAAAATTTCAAGCAATTTTACGGAATTTCTCCAAAGCAATACATTAAAAAAAGAAAAGGTTAATTATGATAAGACTTTTTGACGAGCATATAAAACGCCCCGTCTTGGTTCTGGACGGAGCTTGGAAATTTAAGGTTGACAACAAAGCGGTGGGAGTTGACGAGGGGTGGTTTTCCTCGCTTTCGGAAGCCGAGACCGTAACCGTACCGTCCGTTTGGAACGAAAAGCTGGGACTTCTTGAATACGAGGGCGCTTGTTGGTATGAAAAGCAGTTTTATACCGAGGGCGGCACACTTCGCTTTGTTTTTGGCGGAGTTATGACCGACGCAAGAGTATGGCTTGACGGTGAGGAAATCGGCTCTCATTATGGCGGATTTTGCGCCTTTGAAATTATAAAAAGAGACGTTAAGGCAGGTTATCACACACTTTCTTTACGTGTTGACAACTCCTTTGACGAAAAATCCATTCCGCAAAGAGTGGTTGACTGGTATCACTGCGGCGGTATTACCCGTTCGGTTACGGTAGAGCGTCTTTCGGGAATTTCGATTCTTTCAAACCGCCTTGAATATACTGTCTCCGAGGATTTAAAGAGTATTACCGCTCGTTTTGCTTTAGAGCTTTACAACGCTGACGCTTCCCAACTATCCGACACAGTTACCGCTTCTGTTGCAGGCTGTACCGAGAGCGTGAATGTTTGCTTAAATTCAGGAGAAAGTAAAGAAATATTTACAAATTCCTTTAAAATTGCAGATTTTGAGCTTTGGACTCCTAAATCTCCCGCACTTTACGATATTAAGATTTCAACTTCCACCGACGACCTTTATGACAGATGCGGATTCCGTAAAGTTGAGGTAAAGGACTTGGGAATTTTCCTTAATGGTGAGAAAATACGTCTGCTCGGTGTAAACCGCCACGAGGATTATCCCGGATTTGGTTTTGCCTTCCCCAAGAGCCTTATGCAAAAGGATATCGACATATCGCTTGACTTGGGTTGCAACACTCTTCGCGGCTCGCATTACCCCAACGACCCCTACTTTGTAGATATGCTGGACGAACAAGGTATCCTCTTCTGGAGCGAGATTCCGATTTGGGGCGGCGGTTTTTCCGAAGACTGCCTTGCTGACAAGGACGTTATCCGGCGTGGAGCAGAGATGCACCGCGAAATGGTGAAGCACTACTACAATCACCCCTCTATAATAATTTGGGGTATGCATAACGAAATTCTCACCGAAACCGAAGCAGGATACGAGATGTCGAGACTTTATTACTCTCTTCTTAAGGAGATTGGCGGCAACCGTATCGTTACCTACGCAACCAACAAGGCTCTAAAGGATATATCCTACGAATTCTGTGACGTTGTTTCAATCAACCAGTACAACGGCTGGTACGGAGAGGATATTGAATCCTGGGAAGGCTTCGTCAGAGACGTTCACCAGAGACTCGACTCTCTCGGATTTGGAAATAAGCCTATTATTATGAGCGAATTTGGCGGCGCTGCGGTGTACGGTCATCGTAACTTCGAAACCTTTAAATGGAGCGAGGATTATCAGGCAAAGCTTCTTTCCCATTGTCTTAATCTCTTCCTTGCAGACGAAAAAATCGCAGGTACTTATATCTGGCAGATGTGCGACACCCGCACCTCACCCGATGCCGGACTTACAAGGGCAAGAGGATACAACAACAAGGGTGTATTAAACGAGTACAGATGCCCCAAGGCTTCATATTTTGCGGTAAAAGGCATCTACAAAAGGGAAAAATGAAAATAATACTTGTCTTATACCCCTAAATTCCAGTTTTTAAGAAAAAATATTACAAAAAAAAGAGAACGACCAAAAAAGGTTCGTTCTCTCTTTTTATTTTCGGTTTAGGTTATGTTTTAGGCTTTTGCCTATCGCAAATTACAGCTTGAAAGCGACAACCGCCAAGGCTTAAAGCACACAATCTGCCCTTATGCGGGATGAGTTGGGTTAGGTGTGCAGCTTCTTGCGTAATCGTTATAATAAATGCTCTCGCCATCCTTACGGAAGGTAAGAATTTCCTCTTCAAGTTCAGGAATAGAGTCAATTTTTCCTGTTGCGTAATCAACAAGACGCTTTTTACAAGCTCCTACACGAACAAGCTGACCGCCAAGACGCTGGTGCTGAACCTCAAAGCCGAAAGGCTTGTTTTCAATCATCCACTGTTTTTCGAATGCCTTTATGAAAGCTTTAAGATTAACCTCGATTCTGGAGTATTCCTCCTTTGCAAGACGCAAAAGTTCTTCCTTATCCCCTGCCTTATATGCGGCTCTTGTTTTTACGCCAAGCTCGTATTTATCGGCAAGGACATCGCAAAGCTTTGCCGCTGTGTCAAAGATATAGCCGAATTTTCTGCTTTTCTTACCTACGGCTTTAAGTTTTTTGCTGTATTCGGGATATTTTGTACCCTCGCCTAATCTTACGGTAGAGTCAAGGAAGCCTACGAAGGGGTCGGAATAAAGCATATATTTGCTGGGGCAAACGGGGGTTACGTCTTCCTCGCACACCGCAACTCGGTTTGGAGTATCAAGGAGCATAAATTCGTCGAATTCTATGCCGAAGCGTCTTTTAAACTTCTTTTTAATAAGCTCTGTATCGGTATTTCCCTTTACGTGCTCTGCAATAAAGAAGAGGGTGGGAATAACCGAGTATTTGGAGCATTCGGAGCCGTTATCGCCCCACATTGTAATGAAAATATCCTTTACACCGTACTTTTTAGCCGCCTTGATTGCAGGGGGAGTGTATCTTATTGACGAGGCATTGTGAGGAACAAATCCGCCCCAAGTCCACGCGCCTGCCGCAAACCAGGTTTTCTTCGAAAGCTGGGTGTGGTTATAGAACATATTGTCGTAATTGTCGTAATCCTCGGAATAGTAGTCCCAATATACGGGAATTACGTTGTCGGGGAGAGCCTTTATGTATTCGTCTGGCACTTTTTTCTTTTCGATAAAGTATTCGCCGCCGTTCCAGGGACGGAAATACATATCCGACCAAATCATAATGTCGTAGCCGTATTTTTTTGCAATTTCGCAGACTCTTGAAAGGTGACGCTTCATAATAACGTCAACCGTCTCGTAGCCGTATTTGTCGAGGTGCTTTCCTCTGCCGAGCATATGAGCTTCGTCCATTCCGACGTGGAGTCTTCTTGTTTCAAAGCACTCGGAAAGTGTCGAGAACATCTTGTCAATAAGGTCGTAAGTGCCCTCGTCGTCAACCATAAGTATATCGGGAGTATCCATAGGATACTTGTCCCACTTGCTTATAGCTCTGAGGTGAGCAAGAGTCTGTATGCAGGGGATAATCTCCACTCCAAGACCTTTGGCAAATGCGTCCATCTCCTTCATTTCCTCTTTGGAATATCTTCCGCGGAGATAGCCGAAATAAGGCTCGCCGTTTACCTCGTATGTATCCTCGGCATAGAGGAAAACGCAATTATATCCCATTTTGGAGATAAGCTTAATGTAATTTTTAAGGTTCTCCATATTCATTACGGCATTTCTCGAAACGTCGAGCATAACGCCAAGAGTATGTTTTTTCATTGTAATTCTCCCGATGAATATATCATTTTTATTTAAATACGGCGGTCGTTTTTCAGACCACCGTATTTTTTCAGTTCATTATTCGGCGCTGTACGCCTTGTTTGTTCTGCTGAAAGAGATGTCGTCGAAGTAAACTGCGCTTGACTGATTTGTCTTGCAATATACTACGTTAACGTGATCGACCTCATAACCCAAGGCATTGTAGCAAATACCGCTGAAAGCAAGAATATCGTTAAGATAAAGCTTTACGTAGGTGTTGGTATTTGATGCGTCAGCGCCTTGGTGATAAAGCTCAACGCGAACGGTAAACCACTTTGTCTTGCCAATGGTAATGCCCGAACCTTCCATAAGGTCTGTTCCCTTTGCGGGGAATGCGGAGTTGCCCGTGGTCTTTATTTGAACGGCATTAGAGTTCATATAAACGTAAAGGTTAAGAGCATCGCCGCCGTTTGTGTCGATAAATCTAAACTGAGTTACGTTATAGCCGCCCTTTGCGGTTTCAATGTACATCTTGGTTTCAAAGGTGTAGCAATCGCCGGTGGGATTTTCGTTGGAAATATTAACCTCGGTATATCCCGCATTAGTTCCGCCGCTCTTGTTTATCGCCTTTAGCACCTGATTAGCTCCGTCCTCGGGGTCTTTTGTAAGAGAGAGCTTGGTAAAGAGCGTTTCCATCTTCGCAAGGTCTACTTCGGTTACGTCAAGTCTTTCTGTTCCGTCGTAGGTATAGCTGTGAAGATACTTGGTGTTGAAGCCTTCGGTGAAATCCGCAACTCTGCTATCCGACTCAACGGCATCGTGAACCTCACCGCTTCTTGCAAAGGAAATATCGTCAAGATATACTGTGGATTTGTTGGTCTTTTGGTGAACGATAGCAGTCTTTAATATAGGCTTATCCAGAAGAGCCGCAGCCTTGTAGCTTTCGTCTTCAAGTATAAGCTCGCCGTTAAGATAAATTGATGCTCCGGTCGTTTCGGCTACGCCTGTTCTGTGGAACACTACCTTAAGAGTAAACCACCGGTCGCAAGGGATACTCTCGGCAATAGTCTTACCCGTTCCGGTATCGCCCGATTCATTGTTGTTTTCTATAATCGAAAGTGTATAAACGCCTTTGCTCTGACGCGCCGAAATACGAAGCGAGTAAGCTTGAGCCTCGCTTGTATCAAAGAAGAACAGCTGCGTAAGATCGCCGTTTACACCTATTGATTCCGACTCATAGTAGAATTTAGAGGTGAAAATGTAATCCGTTCCGTCGGCGCTCGAATTATAAAGGTTGACCTCTGTTCTTGAGGGCTTATCAATTTGGTTATCCCTAAGAGTTACGACCTTAAGAACGCGGTTTGCAGCATTTGTGGGGTCTTGGACTATGCTGTACGAAATGTTGGGGTTGTAGGTCTGACCTTCGATAGCGTTTACGTATTTCTTAACACCGAAATCGAGAACTCTTATCTTGTTTACAACGTTGGAGGTATTAAGAAGTCCGTCCTCAAAGCCGTAGCTCTCACGCATTTCCTCATCGGGAAGCGGAGGATTCTGTATAGCGTCGGGATTTTCACCCTCAACGTATTTCTTGTTGCAACGCTCGGTAAGAACGTTGTTGAAATAAACCTCACTTGCAAGGAAACGGTAGTAGGAAATAGAAACCTGGTCTACCTTTCTGTCATAATAGTCGAGATTTCCTTCAGCGTTGTTTCCGGTTATAGTAGCATCGCAGTCGCCCTGGAACTTGCCGTCGACGAATATCTTCATCATAGGCTTATACTTGTTTTTGCCGTTTTCGTCGACTTCGTAATTCTTATAATACTCAATCCTTATGTTTACCCACTCGCCCATAGGTATTGCGCCTGCAACATTGCTTTCCTTGCCGTCAAGACCTGCGTAATTTTCGCCAATCTTAACGTAATCAACTCCGTTTTCGGTATAAACCGAGAAGTTAAGAGAAGCGCAAGGCAGCGACTCGGTCATAAAGAAGAGCTGAATTATAGGGTCGGAGGTAGCTTTTCCGGTGTGGCTGATCTTGCCGTAGCCGGGAGTGAAATACATTTCCGCATCGTAAACGAAGCAGTTGCCGAGAGCAGTAAGTCCTGCGTTGTGAATCTTGAATCTTGTGCTGGAGGGTTTGTCTGCGAGAGATTTTTCCTCGCCTTCGTAAACGTAGGATTTTGCCTGAAGAACAAGGTCGCTCTTTGAGCCGCTAACGGGATTCTTAACGACCGAGCTTTCAAACCACTTGTATTTTCCTGATACGCTTTCTTTATCGCCAACAATATTTTCCACAAAGTCGTCGGGAGTTTTAGTTACTCCGCCTTCTTCTTCGCCATAAGTCTTGTCATACTCGTCAAAGGTAATTTCCTCGGCGGGACTAACCTCGTCCTTAATAATCTCACCGAGATCGAGAAGAACGTCCGAGAAGTAAGCGTAATCCAAAGCATAGTAACGGCTTACGGAGTCAATGCCAAATACGTTGTACATAGCGGTAATGATACTGTTTGTACAAATCATAGTCGCATTAACGTCGCTTTCCACCGATTTTTCAAGAGCTACTGCCGAGCCTTGAGAGTTTGCGGCAGAATAGTCGATGTAATAAGAGAAAGCGCCGTCGTCCTTTTTGAATATTGCGAGCTTTTGAGCGGTAATTTTTATAAGCTCTGCGGCTTCTTCTCTGAATCCTGCCTTAAGTTCATTTGCATCGGCAGCGCCCGAAAACTTTTCGATGCTTATAAGAATATTTGCAACCGCTTCCCAGGGGTTATATACAGAACAAACGTGTTTTGCCTCCTCGGAGGACTTCAGCATAACGAAAGCGCTGTCCATTGCCGCTTCGGCTTTGGGAATATTCTCTTTTAATGAGGTGTAAACTCCCGAAATCTTCATAAGACCGTTTACCGACTGATAGCTTATCTCATCCTCCCAAAGACCGTTTTCCTTCTGCTTTGAGTTAAGATATTCTATAAGCGCTGTGGTATAATCCGAACCTGCATTCTGAATTTGTCCAAGCTCCGACTCGAGGGCGTTACCTACAACGTAGGAATTTCCTTCAATATCGTAATCCTTTTCAAGATGCTCCTTAAATGCATCAACACTTGATAAATAAGAGGGCGCTGCAGCGGCAGGTATTACCTTGGAAACGGCAGAAACAACGCTCTCTTTGAGGGGAGCTGCAGTCGCTTCCGTTTTTGCTCCGGGTTTGCCGAATTCGCCCATTACACCGTTGGGAGTGTCATAGTAAGGCATTCCGCCAAGTCCGGATATAATTCTTGTAGCCCAGCTAAGGTCTCTGCCAAGTCTTGTTCTGCTTATATCCGTTCCCCATTGCGGATGATAGAAATATCCGTTGTCGGGGTCTTGGCAATCCTTTGCGAACTCCATCAAAGCCGCCTTCGTCTCGGGGGAAAGAGCGTTTATGTACTTGTTATTGTAATCGACAAGCATACCGCTGTCCACCATAAACAGAAGAGCCTGAGCCGTGGATTCAAGGTCGGGGAGAAATCCTATGGTATTTCTGCCGGAGTTGGAGTAATAAAATCCGCTTCCGCCGCAATGTATAGTATTCTGACATTCGCCCATACAAACGCATATTGCGGGATCGTAAAGATTTGCAAGCCATACGTAAATTCTCTCGTCATAAAGGCTGTAAAGATTTTTAAGCTGCACAACGGCTTCTGCCGAAAGAACGGAGGAAAGAGCGTCAAGGTCTTTGACTCTCTGCTTCTCACGCATTTCGTTAACGTATGCTTTAGGGTCGATTTCTTCTTTTGCAACAACACCGACCTTTTCGATGTTGATTTTATCAAACTCGCCAAAGAAATATTCCATAGCGGCATACCTTGCAACCGAGCTATCGTAGGCTATTGCAACCGAATTGCCGTCAGAGTATATCAAATATGCATCGGTAGTATTGTTTTCGGGAAACTCCTTTTCAAGCTTCGTGTATGCAAGCTTTGAGAGGCTGTTATCACATTCGCCGAGAACAAAGGTCTTTGCTCCGTCGGGCGCTGCCATTGTGGAAAGAACCACACCGGCGTCATTGATGAATCTGAGTGTGAGATTTTCCATATAGACGTCGGATACGCCAACGTAATAAACTACGTCATTTTCCTTCCAGCCGCCTTGAGTAGCGGTATCGCCGCTCGGATTGTCCGATGGCTTTTGTGTGCCGTTATTGTTTGAATTATTTCCGGAATTATCCGTGGAACTGTTCGTATTGTTATTCGCAGAATTGTCATCGTCGCTATTGCCATCCGAATTGTTGCAGGATACAAACAATGCAAGAGTAAGCGTCAAAACCAACAGTATTTTAAATATATTTTTCATATTAGGAATTCCTTTCAATCATAATATTGGAAAAGACAAAGGAAGTCACTCTGCAATTTCTTCTTCATAGGAAGGCTTTTCGGGGAATTTGCTTCCTATGTCGTATTTTTTAATTACAGGAGCTGCGTTTTCAAGAAGCTCGAAGAATAATTCTCCGTCTTCGGGAGCAAATACCGGCGCAATAGGTATTCCGAGAGCCGTGCTCATGCTTCTTACGGTTGAGCCAACGCATATCGTTGTAGCGTTCACGTCGCCCTCGTTAGTTCTCGGAACGGCAACGGGCGCTCTTTGCGAAACTGCGCTGGACATATATTTGAAGTAGGAATATGAGCCGTCGGGCTTTTTAAATACGTCTATTTTTTCGGCAGTCTTATTGATAAGCAAAGGCGTGTTGTCGATAAGGTATTTTCTAAGAGACGAAATCTCCTCCCCCTCGGCATTTCCGCCGCTTGCCTTGAAAATATTCGTTATAGCCGCCCAGGGGTTATAAACCTCGCAAACGAACTTCATTCTTTCGTCGGACATAGCAGCCGATATGGCGCTTTTCAGCGAAGCCGGAGCATTGGGAAGCTGAATTTTCATATGGGGATAGCTTCCGGACAGCTTCATAAGTCCGTTTACGGAAGAATAGCTTACCCCCTCTTCCCAAAGACCGTTATCGGCTCTGTTTTGAGAGTTCATCCACTTTGCAAGATATTCTTCATACTCGCTGCCGGCAGCGGTGATCTGCGATATAGTGGATTCAATTAAATTGCCTATATAATAAGAATTCTTCGAAAGGTCCATATCTGCGAGATATTTTTTGAACTCGTCAAAATTTCGAAGATAATCCGGAAGATGCGAGGATTTTTTGCCGTCTGCGCTCTTCTGTGTTGGCAGTAGATATTTCGGCTTCTCCCCTGCCTCTGCCAAAATGTTTTTCGACCAGGAAAGATCTCGTCCTCTTCGGGCAACCGAAATGTCTTTGCCCCATTGGGGATGATAGAAATATCCGTCCTCGTCTTGAAGCGAGTGAACGAAACGCACGACTCCCTCTCTTAAAAATTGAGGAACACGCATTATGAAATTTCCCTTTTCATCGGGAATCATCCTTGAAGTGTTCAAAAACTTCAGTATTTGAACGGTGCTTTCAACATCGGGAAGATAGAGATTGGTATCTCTTGCCGATTCGGAATAATAAAACGCTCCCGATTCCTTGTCGTAAAGACCTGCAAACCATATATATATTTTTTCGTCAAATTTGCTGTAAAGAGAACGCAGAGCGTCAACCGACTCTTTGCCGATTTTTTCTTCAATCTCGGAAAAAGCCGCCTCTCGCCTGTCGTTTCTGCATTTTCTGACGTGCCGAAGTCTTTCTTCGGTTAAAATTTCTTCTCTTGTTTTCATAAAATACAGCCTATTTTAAAATCGTGGCTTCCGCGGAATGTGCGAAAGCCACGAAAAGTGTTAATTAAAAATTATTTTGCGTATTCATTTCCTTCAGCATATGCCTTGTCGGTTCTGGTGAAGAAGATGTCGTCGTAGCAGGAGTTGTGAGTCTTACCTGCGGAAATGTGGTCTATCTGCGCGTGGGTGACGTTTGCACCAACTGCCCAGCTTGCAAGGCCGTCGTATGCAAGAATATCGTCAACGTAGAGCTTCATGTAGGTGTTCTCTGCAGTAGCAGTACCTGCACCCTCGAAGTAGAACTCAATGCGAAGAGTGAACCAACCGGTAGCGGTGGTGATAGCCTTGTGTGTAGCATCAAAGAGTGCAGTGCCCTTTGCAACAGATGCATTATCACCGGTAGTTTTAATTGCAACGCCGCTCTTACCGTCAACGGTAGCATAGCCGAGGAACAGGTTGACAGCCTCGCCGCCGAAAGCGTTAACGAACTTAAGCTGCGCAAAGTTGTAGCCTGCGGTAGCGCCCTTAACGTTTACCTTCGTCTCAAAGGTGTAGCAGTTGCCTTCCTGAACGGTATTGGAAAGCTGTGCCTCGGTCTTACCTACCTTGCCGCTGTTCGCATAGTTACGAACCTGAAGGAATTTGTTGTCACCTTCAGTTGCAAGACCCATTGTAAGAGTATTTGCATTTGCGGGAAGGTTACCGGTAATAAGGTTGCCGTCTGCATCGTAGCTCTTAACATAATCGTTAGATACACCATTCTGGTAATCCATAACGGTATAAGTGTCAACTTCGGGAGCTGCCTCGCCTGCAACAAGCTTGGTGTGCGCATTAACAACTATCGCTTCGCCGTAAGCTGCCTCGCCTCCGGCTGTGCCGTCTGCATTAAGGAGAGTCCATTCGGTAATCTCTGCATTATATGTAGGAGTTACCTGTGTGCCGGGAATTACCGCGCTGAAGGGCTTGTTGCCGTCAAACTTTACGCCCTCGTCATCAGACCATACGAATACGTAATCGTTGTAAAGAGTTTCTTTGCCGCCGTTAAGATTTACAAGCACGTCAAGTGCGCTGGAAGCGTAAGCTATGGTGTTCTCGTAAAGAGCCTTCTTTCTTGCGCCTTCAGTGCCTTCTTCTGCGTTAATGAAGTCCTGCTTATAGAGTCTTGCGTAAAGGTAGTCAAGAATAGAAGCTGCGTAAGGAGTACCGGTTGCGCCGCTGTCCTTGATGTGTGCTTCGAAGGTCATAACCTTACCGATATCCTTGGGAGCAATACCTGCCGCATAGAATACGGGGTATGTTACACCGCCTTTGTTGCAGGTCTCGGTGGGATGAAGAGCTGCGGTGTACTTCTTACCGTCAAGGGTGTATGTAACCTCAACGTTATCCTTCTCGGCGTAGTCAACGTCTACTGCAACGAGAAGCTCGATCTGATCCTTATATGCTATGTTAATAGACTTGATTGTAAGCGCTCCGTCTTCCTCTGCGGCTGCGCTTACGTTAATGCATACGAAAGCAGACACGAGAATTGCAAGAGCAACTGCGAAAATAACTAACTTGTTGGTTTTCATTGTTTTTATCCTTTCAATAATAAAAATTTAATTTTTGGTTACACTTATTAAACCCATCCGTCAGGATCGACGTTATTGTCATTGCCATACCACTGATCGCCGGAGGCAGTTACAATATCCTGATATTCGAGCCTGACAACCTCAAGCTCTGCTTCGGTATAGCTCAATTTTTCTTTCATTGGGTATGCATCTCCTTTCGTCTTGTTTTTACTGCGAAAAAAAGGGATTTCTGCGTGACTTTTCACAAGAAAGTTTATCACATTCGTCATATATAAATAAGACATAAACAAAATAAACTTTTACATCTAATATAATTTTATCATTATAATTTTACTTTATCTAACACAAAAGTTACAAAATACTTGCACAAACGATACTTTTATGCTATAATAAAATAAAAAAGGTTTCAAAAAAAGTTATGCAGCCTTTACAATTTTTAATTGACGAATTGTCAAAGGGAAGAAATTTTCATATAAGCGTACTTGATTTGTCCGGAATAATGGATAGTCCGTACACAAAGCTTGAGCTGACAAATATAGTTCACACGAAAAGGTTTTGCGCCATAGCGAAAGCCACCACACGCGGCGGAGTTGCCTGCCTGCGTTGCAAAAACTATGCGAACACAAAGGCTATTCAAGGAAAGCAACCCTTTGGCGGCTATTGTATCTACGGACTTTACGAGGTAGCCGTTCCGGTTTTGATAAACGATACCGTTTGCGCCGTCGTTTACGTTGGTAATGCGGTTATGGACGAGAAAAAAACTACCGAAACGGCAAAAAGAGCCTGCAAACACACGCACGTCAACGAAAACCGACTTCTTGCAGAGCTTGATAATTGCGAATATATCGAAAACACCGACGAGCTTTTCAAAATCGGCGAGCTTGTTGCCGATTATCTGTTATATCTTGACAAAAACGCTCCGAAGCCGAAGCACGAAATGCATTGGTTGGCATATCTTATGAAGCGACACGCAGACGAGATGTATCAGACGGATATGTCGCTGTCGGAATTTGCTATGACCTATCAGAAAAACGAAAAATATATCGGCCGTCTTTTCAAGCAGGAGGTTGGAATGAGCTATTCCGAATACGTACAGGAAAACAGACTCTCCCACGCAAAGCAGCTGATAGCAGAGGGCGATGAAAGAATAATAGATATTGCTCTTGAATGCGGATTTAATAATATTTCCTATTTCAATCGCTCCTTCAAGAAAAAATACGGCCACTCGCCTACCGACTACCGTTCAAAAAAACGAGCAACCGAAAGAAAAAAATGAAAAAAAGACTAAGTCAAAAGCTGAAAAGCGAATGGCTTAGTCCTTTTTATTGTTCAATTATTATTTAGTGCCGAAAAGTGTGTCACCGGCATCGCCGAGACCGGGAAGAATATATCCGTTCTCGTTAAGACATCTGTCAAGGGTGGAAACGTAGATATGTACGTCGGGGTGAGCCTCTGCAACCTTGCTTACTCCCTCGGGAGCGCCGATAACTGCCATAAACTTAATGTTTTTGCAGCCTCTTGCCTTAAGCTTGTCTATTGCGTCGCAAGCAGAGCCGCCGGTTGCAAGCATAGGGTCTACAACAAGCACGAGCTTTTCCTCGATGCCGTCGGGAAGTTTGCAATAATACTCCATAGGCTCAAGGGTTTCTTCGTTTCTGCAAAGACCTATATGTCCTACCTTTGCGGAGGGGAAAAGAACGTGAACTCCGTTTACCATACCAAGTCCTGCGCGGAGAATAGGCACGATAACAATGGCATTATCCTTGACCATATACTGTGTGCATTCTTCAAGAGGAGTTTTAACCGTACATTCAACCGTGGGAACGCCCTCTCTCAAACACTCAAAGGTCATAAGAGTTGTAATTTCCTCAACAAGCTCTCTAAACTCCTTCATACTGGTTTTTTCATTACGGAGAATAGCGATTTTATGTCTTATAAGAGGATGATCAAATATAGTTACGTTAGAATAGTTTTTCATTTTGGTTCTCCGAATTTGCCTTAGGAATTTTTCTTACCTATGTTAAGCAGGATATTGGTGATTATACCGAGAATAAGAGCGCAAGCGATAGTGGTAAGAGTAACCTTTCCAAAGGTAACGCTAAGACCGCCGATACCGGGGATAAGAATTGAAGAAACAACGAACAGATTTCTGCTTTCGTTAAGGTCTACCTTCTGAATCATCTTAAGACCGGAAACTGCGATAAATCCGTAAAGAGCCACGCAAACTCCGCCCATAACGCAATTGGGAATAGAAGAAAGGAAGGTAACGAAAGGTCCAAAGAAGGAGATAATCATACACATAATTGCGGTGGTGGTGATCGTTACAACCGATGCGTTGCGGGTAATTGCAACACAACCGACAGACTCACCGTAGGTAGTATTGGGGCAACCGCCGAAGAAAGAGCCGACAATAGAACCGACACCGTCGCCGAGAAGGGTTCTGTGAAGACCGGGATCTTCAAGAAGATCTTTATCAATAATAGAAGAAAGGTTCTTGTGGTCTGCGATATGCTCAGCAAATACAACGAATGCAACGGGAACGTAGGCTACCGCAATAGTTGCAATAAAGGAAGCGTCAATATCCTTAACGCCCTTGAATGCCTCGATAAAGGTGAAGTCGGGAACTGCAAATATCTGCATATCCTTGAAGGCTGCAAAGTTGATAACCTGGAGAGCAACGTTATCGGTAGCGATACCGATTACAGTGAAAATGGAAGCTGTAACGTAACCGACCATAATGCCGAGAATGAAGGGTATAAGCTTCATCATCTTCTTGCCGTAAACCGAGAAAACAAAGATGGAAAGCAGGGTTACAATACCGCAAATCAGAGCTACGTAGGGGCTGCAAAGGGATACGCCCAAAGCATTCACTACCTTACCTACTTTAAGGTCGTTAACTGCGTTAACCGCAAGAGAAAGACCGATAAGAGCAACGGTAGGGCCGATAACTACGGCAGGCATAAGCTTGTTGATCCACGCAACGCCGACAAACTTAACTACTACCGCAATAGCAACGTAAACAAGACCTGCGAACACAGCGCCGAGAATCAATCCGGCATATCCTGCCGAAATAGAAACCGCGCCGCCGAAGGCTGCAAACATAGAGCCGATGAAGGCGAAGGAAGAGCCAAGGAACACGGGGCTGTTAAACTTGGTGAACAGCTGATAAACCAAAGTACCGATACCTGCGCCGAAAAGCGCGGCGGACTGGCTCATGCCGTTACCGATAATAGCAGGAACTAAAATTGTTGCGGCAAGAATTGCCAGTACCTGCTGAAATGCAAAAACAAGCATTTCGCCAAACTTAGGCTTATCGTGGATGTCATAAATGAGATTTTTCGCCATTGTTTTTTCCTCCGAAAATTGAAATGATTAAAAAAATAAGACCAAAACGGCTTTGAAAACGAATTTTAAACTCCTTTCAACATCATTTTGATCTTTATGAATCCATTTTAGCACACCCGTCGACAAATGTCAACAATTTATGAACAAATACATTTTATTTTTTCCTATGGCTTTGTTGACTTTTAATTTTGCGAATGATATAATGACTATAGTATGACTATAGCATGTCGAAAAGGCAACGAAGCCTTTTCGCGGCTGAACTTTCAGCTTTAGCAAAAAGCCTTTATTTTTGGAGCATTTATGAACAAAACGCATAAAAAATATACAACCCGAAGAAAAGCCGGCATTCTTATGCCGGTAAGCTCTCTTCCCTCGCCTTACGGTATCGGAACGTTTGGCAAGGGGGCTTATGATTTTGTGGATTTTCTTTCGGAAACGAAAAACAGATATTGGCAGCTTCTGCCCCTTAATCCTACCTCATACGGTGACAGTCCTTATCAGTCGCCTGCGTCTATGGCGGGAAATCCTTACTTTATTGACCCGGATATTCTCTGCCGCAAAGGACTTATGACAAAGACCGAGCTTGAAGAGTACAAAACCGATGAAAAAAGGGTAAATTACGGCAGACTTTTCGAGACGAGATACAAGCTTTTGCGAAAAGCTTACGGCAGATTTGCCGAAAAGGGCGGCAAGGAGCTTTCGGAATACAAGAAATTCCAAAAAAAGACCCGCTGGCTTGAAGATTACGCCCTTTTTATGTCTTTAAAGACGAAATTCAACTATTGCGCTTGGACTTTGTGGCCCGAAGAATACCGAAATATCCACTCTGCAAGAGAAAAGGCTTATGAATTTTCGGAAGATATGGGATTTTGGAAATGGGTGCAGTTCGAATTTGACAGCCAATGGCAATCCCTTCGCTCCTACGCACACAAAAAGGGGATTTCCGTCATAGGAGATATGCCTATCTACGTGGCTCACGACAGTATGGACGTTTGGCGTACTCCCAAGGAATTTCTTCTTGACGAAAGCTCAAATCCCACAAGAGTTGCAGGCTGTCCTCCCGACGGATTTTCTCCCGACGGTCAGCTTTGGGGAAATCCAATTTACAACTGGGATAAAATGGAATCCGACGGCTTCGTTTGGTGGGCGGACAGAATAAAGGAGTCCCTCCGCCTTTACGACGTTTTAAGAATAGACCATTTCCGAGGCTTTGCCGGCTATTACAGTATTCCTTACGGTCACGAAACCGCAAGAGAGGGAGAATGGAGAGCCGCGCCGGGAATAAAGCTTTTCCGCCGTATAAAGGAGCTTTTCCCCAAGGCTGAAATTATTGCCGAGGACTTGGGATTCATTACCGACGACGTAAGAGAGCTGCTTTCGGATACCGGATTTCCGGGTATGAAAATTTTGCAGTTTGCCTTTTTTGACGAGGACAGCGAGTATCTTCCCAGATGCTTTAAATCCGAAAACTGCGTTGTATATACAGGCTCTCACGACTCGGAATGCACGAAAAGCTTCTGTCTCGGTCTTATGGGCGACACTCTTTTAAGATTCAACAGAGAATGTCCGCACAAAAAAGGACGAAGCCGCACTCTCGACCTTATTGCCCTTGCTCTTTCGTCAAAAGCGGCTATTGCAATCATTCCTATTCAGGATTACCTGGAGCTTGAAAGCAAAGAGGGACGAATGAACACTCCGTCCACAGCCGAGGGAAACTGGACATACCGAATTTCCAAGGGGTACAGAACGAAATCCTTAAAAGAAAAAATCACAAGCCTTATAACCGAGGCAAAAAGATAAATTCATTAGGTATATAACAAATCACAAAGGAGGAGTCTCTTATAAAAACCAGAATAATTAACGACAAAAAAGCGTCATCAAGGCTTCTCCTTGTGCTTATTTTGGCATATTCATACATTTGTATGAGCAAAAACTGCTTCGGCTCGTCTATGGTTTTCATTGTAGACGAGAAACTGATGTCTGCATTCGAAGTAGGCACTATAACGGCTGCGTTTTACCTTGTTTACGCAGTTCTTCAAATCGTTGGCGGTGTTTTGACCGACAAATGGAATCCCGAAAGATTTATAACCTTTGGACTTGTGGGAGCAGGTATTTGTAATCTTGCCATTTACATTAACCAAAGCTATGCGGTAATGCTTACCGCTTGGGTGCTTAACGCTTGTCTGCAATTTGCGGTATGGCCTGCCACCTTCAAAATCGTTTCGACTCTGCTTTGCAGAGATATGCAGGACTCGGCACTCTTTAAAGTCACATTCGGCAACCCTATCGGTGTTGTTTTAGGCTATATATTAGCGGCTATTGTCGGCTCAAGCTGGCGTCTTAACTTCTTTGTCAGCGCCATAGGACTCTTCCTTATAGCCGTTTTGTGGGAGCTTACCTGCAAAAGCACGAAAAACTACATCACAGAGCTTACAGTAGAGGTCGCGAAAAATCAATCTGCCGAAAACAGCAAAGACTTTATCAAAACCGCCCTCAAAGCGGGAATTGTGCTTTTACTTATTCTCTCATTCACAAGAACGATGTTCGACCTTGGAATGAAAGCGGTTGCTCCTACTATGATAAACGCTTCCTACGAGAATATTTCCCCCGTTTTTGCTACCTTATTAAGTATTATAATACTCGTTTCGGGAGCTTTAGGCCCTTGCATTTCCCATATTATCTACCCGAAATTCATGAAAAACGAAGCGGTGATAATCACTATCTTCTTCCTTATATCTCTGCCCCTTACGGCCGCAATGCTTCTTATCGGTAAGGTCAGCTCCATAATAATCGTTGTGCTTTTGGCGCTTGTTGTTACGCTGATGAGCGCGGCTTCCCTCTTCACAACCTCTTATATCGCTTCAAGATTCAATATTTACGGAAAGGGCGCTACGGTTGCGGGAATCCTTAACTGCTCGGCTTCTTTCGGTGTCGTTGCTTCAAACACCCTCTTCACCGGTCTTGCGCAGATAAGCTGGCAGACCACCATAATCGCTTGGATAATTATTATGGCGGTATCTCTCATAATCTCCGCTATCAATATACCCATCTGGACAAAGTTCCTAAAAAACAGATAAATTTCTTGAAATAAAAAAGACTATGATTCGGCATAAAAATCCGTTTCATAGTCTTTTTTGTACTGTTTTGTTTACATTTTAGCTATTTTTCTTGGAATAAATCTCTCTGAAGAGAGCGATTGCGGAAGCAAAATCTTCAATAGCTCCGTCAACAACGGTGGGGTCGCTCATATCAATTCCCGCAACCTTAAGGCTGTCAAGAGGAGACATAGAACCGCCGCACTTTAAGAAGTCTATATACTTTGAAATGTAGCTTTCTCCCTCGTTTTCAATACGCTTTACAATAGCCGATGCGGCAGAAATGCAGGTTGCGTACTTATAAACGTAGAAGGCGGAATAAAAGTGAGGTATTCTCATCCATTCATAGGCTATCTGCTTATCCTTAACCACCTTAGGGCCGAAGTATTTGCAAACGAGCTTTTTGTAATGGGTAGAAATGCTTTCGGCGGTAAGAGGCTCGCCCTTTTCGCTCTTTGCGTGCATATCTCTCTCAAACTCCGCAAACATAGTCTGGCGGTAAAGAGTACCCTTATAGGTTTCCATAAGTCCGTCAAGGATAGAAAGCTTTTCATCAGCGCTTTCGCATTCGCGAAGCTTCTTGTGAGCCAAAAGAAGCTCGTTCACGGTAGATGCAACCTCGGCTACGAATATGGTGTACTGGGAGTTGTGAGGCTTGTTATACTTGCGGGAGAAGTAGGAGTGCATAGAGTGGCCCGCCTCGTGAGCGAGGGTGGAAATATCGTCGAATCTTCCGTTATAATTAAGGAGAATATACGGCTCGGTTTCGGGACAGCCTGCGCTGAATGCTCCGCCCTGCTTACCCTTTGCGGGGTAAACGTCAACCCAGCCTCTCTCGCAAAGACCGCTTTTCAGAGTGCTGTAATACTCATCGCCAAAGACCTTTGCCATATCGAGAACCTCTTCTGTTGCCTCCTCGTAGCTATACTCCTTTTCGCACTCCGAAACAAGGGGAGCGTAAAGGTCGTACATATGAAGTCGGTCAAGACCGAGAACCTCTCTCTTAAGCTCGTAGTAATCGTATATGGTGGGAAGCGAGCGTCTTACCGATTTTATAAGATTGTTATAAATTACCGGAGTTACCTCGTCACGGAAGGTTGAAGCGGTAATCGAGCTTTTATAGCCACGCATAGCCGAGAGGGTGGTCTGCTCCTTGATGTAGCTTGAATACAGAGTGCCGAAGGTATTGCCGAACTGGTCGTAGGTTTTATAAAGAGTCTGGAATGCGGCTCTGCGAACTCTTCTGTCGCTTGAAGAGAGCATTGTAACGTAATTTGTGTCACGCAGCTCCACAAGCTTTCCTTCCTCGTTTCTTATCTTACCGAAGCGAAGGTCGGAGTTTGCAAAAAGTCCTCTGATATTCTCGTGGCTGTCAAGTCCCTCGGAAAGCTTGGATATAAGCTTTTCGCAATCGTCGGAAAGGGTGTAAGGCTTCTGGCGAAGTCCGTTATCTATCATTCTCTTGTAATCTAAAAGCTCGGGGCAGTCGGAATACCACTGATTAACTGTTGCCTCGTCAAGTCTTATTATATAAGGCGAAACAAACCAGGTAGCGGCGTCTGCTCCGGCAGCGAGTGTGCGAACTCTTGCAACCTTTGCCTGAAAATCGCTCTTTGAGGTATCGGTAGCGAAGTTAAGGTAGGCATAGCACCAAAGCTTTTCTATTTTAGAGGAGATTTTCGCAAGGTCGGAAAGCGCAGAAAGAAGCTCTGCAGCCGAATTAAGCATAGTCTTTTCGTGACTTCTGTATGCGGCTATCATTTTTTCACATTCTGCATAATCCGAAGCGAAATCATCGGAAGTTTTATATATTCCGCTTAAATCCCATTTGTATTTTTGGTCTATTTTCGATCTGTCGTTAGTCATAAGGTTACCTCTTTTACTTTTATACCAATATGTTACCACAAAACAGAAAATAAATCAATAGATTTTACTTTAAAACAAAATTAAATACCAGCATAAGCGAAAATCCTATGAGCAAAGCATAGCCGAAATGGTCGTTTTCCCCCTTGTCACGCATCATATCCTCGCTTATTACGTATATCATAGTGCCGCCTGCAAAGGCAAGAGCAAAGGGGAGCATAAAGGCTGCCGCGCCAACGGCAAAGTAGCCGATAAACGTTCCGATAACCTCGATAACGCCGGTAAGGAATGCGTAAAAGAAGGCTTTTGCAGGCTTTACTCCCGCTGAAATCATAGGAGGAATAATCACCATTCCCTCGGGCAGATTTTGCACCGCTATTCCAAGAGAAATAAAGAGCGCATCCGAAAGGTCTCCCGTCCAGAATCCAACGCCCGCCGCCATTCCCTCGGGAAGATTATGAAGAGCTATGGCAAGAACGAAAAGCATTACCGCCCGTTTTTCCTTTTCTTCGGGCAGCGTACCCTCCGAGGGTAGAAATTTTTCTATAAAATCAAGAAGTAATGCTCCGAGAAAGATTGCGGGAACGGTTATAAGCGGCGCAAAATCGCCGCCAAGCTCAAGAGATGGAAGTATCAGTCCCATCATTGAGGACGAGAGCATCACCCCGGAGGCAAACGCCATTATAAGTCCGCCGTATTTCAGGGAAAATTTTCTGAAAATAAAGCCTAAAGCAGCCCCCACAACCGTTGCTCCCCCGACTCCGAGGGCGGTTAAAATCACTATTTCCACATAAATTGTCCTTCGTTTTTGAAATTAGGCGGCAAAATACCGCCATTATCATTTTATGCTCGAAATAGCCTATGGCTCACAGCTCTTTCCCCTCTTTTAATAAAAAAACGCTCCGCAAAAGCGGAGCGCTGTAAATTTTACTTCTGGAGAAGGTGAATTGCAAATCCTGCAATTTCATCCTTGAAATATACGAACTTGGGCTTACCGGTTTTATCATCGTAAGCAATGGTGGATTCGTCAAACTCAAATCCCATTCTCTTGAAGTAAGCCATAGCTCTGTCTACGAAGTTTGTACGGATTGCAATGTGGCCGCACTTGCCGGGGCCTTTGCCCATCATAAACTCGAAAGCGTCGCCTGCGAAGATGGACTTGGAGGTCTCCTTAAGAGGCATACCGAACATAAGGTTGAAGAGCTTTGCAGACTTTTCTGCCTCTTCCTTATTCTCGGTGTTGATACCCATGTGAAGGAATTCAAGGCCGAGCATCTTCTTAACAGCGTCCTTGGTAAGAGCTGTGATCTCGTCCCACTTCTTCTCCTTAACAAGCTGGTCAGCAACCATGAAAGAGCCGCCGCAAGCAACTATCTTGTTAAACTTAAGATAGTCAAGGAGGTTATCTGCGTTGATACCGCCGGTAGGCATAAAGGTAAGCTGACCGTAGGGAGCAGCCATAGCCTTAAGCATCTTAAGACCGCCCACAGCCTCTGCGGGGAAGAACTTAACCGTCTTAAGACCAAGCTCAAGAGCTACCTCAACGTCGGAGGGATTAGAGCATCCGGGAAGCATAGGTACGCCCTTGGAGAGACAGTAGGAAACTACCTTGGGGTTAAGACCGGGGGATACGATAAACTTAGAGCCTGCCGCAATAGCCGCATCAACCTGCTCGGTTGTAAGAACGGTGCCTGCTCCAACAAGCATTTCGGGATATGCCTCGGTAATATTCTTAATAGCTTCAGCAGCGCAAGCAGTTCTGAAGGTGATTTCGGCAGCGGGAAGTCCACCGTCGATAAGAGCCTTTGCAAGAGGAACTGCATCTTCTGCATTCTCAATCTTAATTACGGGAATAAGACCGATAGAATAGAGTTCTTTCATCATTTCGTTGTTCATTATCTTTTCTCCTTATATGAAAAAATTTTAACAAGAATATTATACTATATATTTCCCCTTGCAACAATTGCAAAAATTGACCTTGATATTGCAAATATTGACTTTGAGCAGGAAAATTTCCAAATCAGTTTTCCCTTGACAAAAGAGAGAGATTATATTATAATAATTTTAATAAATTAGAATTTTCGAGAGGAGCAGGTATGCAACGAATAAAGGTAGTAACGAAAAACCCGTATCTTTGGCAAAAAATCAAGCTTTTACTTGCCGATGAAGCTATAACCGAGCTTGGCGAAAGCTTTGACGAGGGCGACGACCTTTGCTTTTGGGATATTGACAGTATGGGCATATCTCCTTTCAGTGAAAAAATCCTAACCGTCGGAAAGAGCGACGATGCGGCATTTACTCTTCCTTTGAGCTTTGAAACAATCAGAAAGGCGGTTTCGAAAAACGACGGCAGGACTATTTTGCAGCTTGAAGGAAGAATTTGCAGCTTCAAGGGCGAAAAAATCAAGCTGACCGAACTTGAAGCCTCCCTTCTCTCCATACTTATAAAAGCCGGTGGCAGCTATATTTCAAGAGAGGAAATCCTCTCACGCGTATGGCAAAACGAAGCTGATGCAGGTATAATCAACGTCTATATACACTATCTTAGAGAAAAGCTTGAAAGAGGAGAAAAAATAATACTTTCCTCTCGAAAGCAGGGTTATAAAATCGATGAAAAATTCTTGGGGGATGTAAACAATGCTTAACATAATTAAAAGCGGATTTTGTGCTCCCGGTCACGACAGAATCAAGGAAGAAATCCTTTCAAGAGTGCTTCAAGGGCAAAAAGTTCTTTTGATCGTTCCCGAACAGCAAACGGTTCTTGCCGAGGCTGAAATGGCAGATTTTCTTCCCTCCTCTGCTCCGCTTAACTTTGAAGTTACCAATTTCACAAGACTTGCAAACTCCACAGCCCGCGTCCTTGGCGGAATATCGGGCGAATATTGCGACAAAACCAAGAAAAGCCTTCTTATGTGGCAGGCTCTGACCGAGCTTTCTCCAATGCTTTCAACGGCAGTTTCAAAGCAGGTCAACGAAGGACTTGTATCAAGGTATCTTAATGCCACAGCTCAGCTTAATGCATTCAATATCGGTGCAAAAGAGCTGGAAAATGCCGCAGAATCGGAAAATCTTGAGGATTCAAGGCTTAAAGCGAAGCTTCTTGACCTTTGCTCAGTCTATTCTCTCTACAAAAGGCTTGTGAAGGAAAAATATGCCGATGCAAGTGACGATTGCCAGATAATGCTGGATAAGTTAAGGGCAAATCCCGATTACCTTAAGGGAAGCTATGTATATCTAGAGGGATTTACCTCTTTTACCGAGCCGCAGTATTCTATTTTAGGCGAACTTTCGGCAAGACTTTCGGTTACGGTTCTTTTCGGAATTTCAAAGGTCTGCGAGGATTCCTTCGAATATACCGAGGTGAGGGCGGCGCTTGAAAGACTTAAGAGAGCCGCAAGACTTTCAGGCTCGGATATAAAGATTTACACCGAAGCAACACCGAAAAATCCCGAAAGCCAAATTTCCAAATCAGCCGACCTTTTGTGGCGAAATTACGGCATTTTTGACAATCTTTGTTTACAAAATCCCGAAGAAATTCGAATTTTCGAAGCTGAAACGCCTTATGATGAATGCGATTTTATTGCATCGGATATAAAGCGGAGAGTAATGCAGGGAGACAAATATTGTGACTTTGCGATAGTTGCAAGAAGTGCGGAAAAATACACGGGAATTCTTGACACCGCCCTTTCTAGAGAAGGAATCCCCGCATTTGTATCAAAGCACACCGATCTTTCTTCCTTTGAATCCATAAAGCTTATTTATACCGCCTACGCCGCCATTCGCTCCGGCTTCTCCAGAGAGACGGTTATTTCCTACGCAAAATGCTCACCCTCGGGAATCAGCCGCGACGAGTGCGACGAGTTGGAATATTACGTTGAAAAGTGGCAGATAAGCGGTGCAAAATTTACCGACGGTAAGCTATGGAATATGAATCCCGACGGCTACACCACCATATGGCGGGACAGCTCTAGGGAGAAGCTTGTAAAAATCAACGAAATAAAAGACCGACTTATCACCCCGCTATACGCTTTTTCAAAGCAAATATCAAGAGCAAAAACGGTAGAGGACCACGCAAGGTGTCTTGTTGATTTCCTTACCGAAATTAAGCTCCCCGACGCTCTTGCGAAAAAGGCAGTAGAGCTTGAATATATGGGTGAGCATACCTACGCAACCGAAATTGAGGGGTTGTGGAAGATAATCTGCGACGCTCTTGACACTATGGTTGAGGTTGCAGGTTCATCTGTGGCTGATGCGGAAGCCTTTCTCGGTCAGCTTAAAATATGTTTTGCAAACATTGACATAGCAAAAATCCCCGCCTTTGTTGACGAGGTTACGGTCGGCTCTGCGGATATGCTTCGACTTTACGGAAGAAAGCACGTATATCTTATGGGAGTAAATGCAGGCGAATTTCCCGGAAACGTCACCGAAAACTCCTATTTTACCGAAAAAGACAAGGAAACTCTTGCAAAGCTCGGTCTTTCCTTCACTCCCGAGCTTGAAACAAAGGGTGCAAGGGAGCTTTACATCTTTGCAAGAGCTTACACCTACGCTACCGAAAGCGTTACTCTCAGCTATTCGGTAAAGGATACAAAATACAAGGCCCGTCAGCGTGACGGAGTTATTGCAAAGCTTATTTCCCTCTTCTCCGACAGCCTTTGCGTAAGGAAAATTTCCGATCTCGACCTAAAAAGTGTGGTTTGGTCATCGGAGAGTGCTATAAACAACTTCTCAAAAGTCAAAAAAGCCGAAAAATCGGCTCTTGAAGAGGCACTTTTGGAAGTCGGAAAAGGTGAGATGATTGCAAAAATAAAGCAGCCTATCACCAACGAAAAAATGAGCCTCGACCCATCGGTTATAGGCGCTGATACCACTCGGCCTCTACCCCTTACCCAGTCGAGAATCGACAGCTTTAACAGCTGCCCGTTAAGCTATTTCTGCCGATACACTCTAAAGCTTTCCCCCGAAGAGATAGCCGAGCTTGACGCAAGAAATATCGGTACGTTTATACACGCAATTCTTGAAAACGCTTTCAGCGAAATAGCGAGAAAAAATATAGACACCGCAACTCTTTCAAAGGAAGACCGTATAGAGCTTACCGAAAGGGCGGCAAAGAAATATCTTGAAGAGCTTGGCGAGGACTCCCAATCCTCAAGCATAACAAAAATCAAACTCGCAAGGCTTCTCCGAGCAACGACACCTATCGTTGACGGTCTTTGCGACGAATTTGCTTTTTCCGGATTCAAACCGAAGTTCTTCGAACTTGCTATAACCGAAGCGGGAGACGACACTCCCGACCCCGTAAAAGTGACCTCGCCTCGCGGAAGAGAAGTTTCTATTTTTGGATTTATCGACCGAGTTGACACCTACAAAAAGGATGGCGACGTTTACGTCAGAGTCGTTGACTACAAGACGGGAACAAAGAAATTTTCGCCCGATGATATTGCAAAAGGCAAGAATTTGCAAATGTTTCTTTACTTAAAGTCGATAATTGACTCAAAAAATCCCGAATTTTTAAATAGGCTTGAAGTCGAAGGACGTGTGATTCCTGCGGGAGTAATTTACTTAAAAACCGCCCTGACAGACACCAGAATAGACTCTCCCGACGACACCCTTGCAGAAGAAGCTGTCAAAGCGGCTCAAGGCCGCGAGGGAATGGTGCTTGACGACTCCGAGGTGCTTTCGGCTATGGGACTTGAATACACACCTGTTTACGATTCGAAAAAACCGGACAAACCCGCATCCTCAAAGAAAAATCTGCTCTTTACCGAGCAGAGCCTTGACGCTCTTATGGACGAAGCCATTCTTGCGGTGGGAAATGTTGCCGACGGAATCACCGAGGGCAATATAAAAGCCGAGCCGAGAATCGAAAAGGGCGGAGCTACAAAATGCGAAAGCTGCGAATTTAAGCCTTTGTGCCGCGCGGCGGTGATTAAATAGTTATGATTGCCCGAGGGGCAAGTTATGAGTTATGAGATGCTTCGCATCGTTATGGTTGGGCGATGCCCAAGTTTAGAGTTATGAAACGCTTTTCGCATCGTTATGATCGGGCGATGCCCAAGTTTAGAGTTATGAGACGCTTTTCGCATCGTTATGATTGGGCGATGCCCAAGTTTAGAGTTTTGAGTTATGAGACGCTTTCCGCATCGTTATGATTGGGCGATGCCCAAGCTTTCTATATATTCATCAAGCTCGTCATATTCTACACCTAAAGCCAACGAAAGCTCTGAATACAGCAGTTTTTCAGCCTTTTTCATAAAAACCTCGTCCGAAAGGCAGGATTTCTTTCCCTCTTCCTTTCCCTCTTTGATTTTTTTCTTTATAGTCATTATCATTCTTAAAATTTTTGACGGTGAGCCGTCATTCATAATCTTTTTAAAGCCGGCAGTCCTTGCTCTTAAATCCTCCGACCACTCCTCTTCGGGAAGTGCAAAAGCCGACCCTACCACCTCCAAAGCCTCTTTCTTATCCATCAAGGGACGGATTTTCGAGGTAAGCTTCTCGCTGTCATAGGGTACAAAGGTCAAAGCATCGGCTGGTGCATCAAAGGGACGCATTACGTAATAGTTTTTCCTCTCGCCCAAGACCGTCTCTTCTCTTATATCAACAATCAGCATTACTCCGCTTTGCCCGTAAACCACGTAATCACCTGCCGAAAACATAATTTCCTCCAAAACTTTATATAATTATTTTGCCATATTTGAAAGAAAAAATTCAAAGGACGTTTTCAACAAATAAAAAGTTTTTGTGTGGGATTTTCTTTCCAAAAAGCTTTAATATCTTCTGTCAAAGGGCGATTTAATATTATACAAAATTGTATCGTATTTTTTGTTGCTATCGACGTTTTTTACTCCGACGGTTCATTATGATTGACAACTGTACGCATATATAGTATAATTTTATTAGAAGATATTGATTTGAAATCAACTAAAAACATAAAGAAGGGGGCAAAAACTATGAAAAAAATCGGCTTTATAATTCTTGCATTACTTTTATCCCTTGCACTTTCGGGATGCACCGTAGTTGACGAGGTCAAGGACTTTCTTAACATTGGTGAGGAAGAGAAAGAGGAAGTTCCCATTGAAGAGATGAGCGACCCCAAGAGAGCTGCCGCAATCTTCACCCAAGCCTACGCTAAAATGGACGCTCTTGATTCCTATACCTGCGAGGGTGTTATGAATATGGAAATGGAGCTTTACGGCGTCTCAATCACTGCCGAAAGCAGGTATTATGCGGAGGAGCAAAACAGAGGAACGGAAAATCTTATCTGCTATGCAGACACCGTAACCAGTGCCACGTCCGGTAATTCAACCAAAAGCATTACGGTATCCGAAGGCTTCCAGGACGGACGTATGTACCGCACGCAGACCGGTGCTGAAAGCAACCATGAAATTTATTCGCTTATAACTGCCGCGGAATACGAAAAATTTATAAAAGAACAAATTAATTCCGTTGAAGTCGACTTATCGCCCTTGGATTTTAGCTCGCTTACTTCCGAGAGAACCGAGGAAGGCTGGAAGGTAACACTTTGCGGACTAAAAGAGGACAGTAAACCCCTCGATTTCCTTAACACCCTGATCGACGAGGACATAATGCTGGCTTTAGGCGTTTCGTTTGACGATATAAATATGGTTGTTTATACAACCTCCGATTACTATTGCATCAAAGAAACCCTGGAGTTTATCTATTCCGGTAATGAAGGAATAGCCGAAAACGCAATCCCCACGATCTACATTGAAAACGTTTATTCAAACTTAAACTGTACCGAGGTGACCAAAATAAACACAGCTTCCTTTGACCAAGTTTATGACATCAGGCTTATAGAAAAGGCGGAAACTGCCTTTAAAGAATTCTCCGAGTCCGAAAACGGAAGCTTTAAGTTTACTTACTACGAACCGGGTGCGGGAAGCAATAGCTCAAAATCCAACGACAGCTACGAAATGTCTTATAGCACCTCCGAAGGTAAGCTTTCCTACACCGTGACCGCAAACGTTGACGGCAAAACCTACAATATATCTTATTCAAACGGCAAAAAGGCAACGGCTGAAATCGGAAGCAATGCGATAGTTGATAATTCCAATGACCACATCGAGCGTGAATACGTCAACCGTGTGGCATTTCCGGGAAGCTATACGCCAGATAACGTATACCTTGTTGAAAAAGGGCCTACAAACAACAGCTTTGTTCTTCATATGAACCTTTCAAACGAGGGAAAGGAAAATCTTTTCGGCTCTTTCGCATCCAGCGTGAAAGACTGCAAAATAAAATACATTTTTTACTTTAACGGAGATAAAATCACCTCATACGACGCTCATCTGACCTATTCCCCATCGTCCACACCCATATATTTTATGGTTACGGATTTGGTTTACGATTAATAACGAAAAGCGCTGAGTCATTAAGAATTCAGCGAAATCAACGATTTCAAAGCGAAAATAATAAAATATGCTGAATTCTTAGTGTGAAGCAGCTTTGGGGGCTAGCTTGATTTTGAGCAGAAATCGCCGAATGCGACCGAGAGGCGTATATGCATACGTCGGAGAGAGCAGTCGGTGATAGAAAAAGAGCAAAAAAAAAGAAGAAATTCAAAGAATTTCAACCTTATAAACTGAAAATATAAAAGTTAGAGCAAGGATGTCGGTGTTTTTTTGACATCCTTGCTCTTTTTCGGTTATGCCTAAATGAAGCAGCCCCTTTAATTTGGAGTTATGAAGCTCTCTTCGCTTACTGTTATGAGTTTTATTGGCAAACGATAGAGAAGATTACTTCCTTAAACTGTTCGAAGCACGTCATAACTACGCGGTGCGTATCATAACCTGCCCGAAATGGCAATCATCAATTTTTATAGTATCTGGGAACAACAGGCTCGCCGCCCTTTGCCGCAGACTCAACGCAGGCAAGACCGAGAGCAACGGTGTTAGATCCTTCAACGGCGTCGCACTCAAGGGCGGTGTCGTTGATTATTGCGAGAGCCATATCCTTTATCTCAGCGGTTACGTTGTGAGAATGCGGAACTACGTTGTAGGTCTTATCGGGATAGATGTGCTCACCGTTATCGGTCACTGCGTGGCGGTAAACGAGCACCTTTCCGTCATTGTTACCGTTAACGATAGCGGTACCCTTAGTTCCGTAAATGCAGGTACGCATTGTGTAATTTCTCTTAACACCGATACCGCAGTAGATCTTACCTACAACGTTATTGGGGAACTGCATAACCGCAATGGTACAGTCGTCAACGGGCCAATCGGTAAGTACCTTTCTGTTTGCAAGAGCCATAACCTTTTCGGGGTCGCCGGCAAGCCAACGAAGAAGGTCAAGCGCGTGGCACCCGCCGCCGATGATAGAATAACGAAGATTTACGGGGTCCCATCTCCAAGCCTTGCCGAGGAACTGATAGTCATGTGCGTACTCCGACTCAACGTAGAACAGCTCTCCAAGCTCTCCTGAATCAATAACCTCTTTAAGCTTTACGAACTCGGGAGCCTTACGGCAAACCTGGCCGGTCATAAACTTAACGTTGTTTCTCTTTGCCGCCTCGATCATAGCGTAGCAATCCTCAACAGTCTGTGCAAGGGGCTTTTCGCAAAGAACGTGGTAGCCCTTATCACAAGCCGCAACCGCGTGCTCACGGTGAATCTGGTCGGGAGTTACGAGGATAACGCAATCGAAGCCGCCGTCATCAAGCATCTTGTAAAAATCGGTGTAACGTCTCTCAACTCCAAACTCGTCACCTCTTGACTTGAGAAATTCTTCGTTAATGTCGCAAATAGCCTCGATTTCGGCAATATCCGAGTTGTTAAGTATTCCGCGCATATGCGCTCTTCCGAGACCGCCAACGCCAACTACCGCAAATTTAACCTTTTTCATTTCGTTCTCCTAATTATTTTTTAATTCGTCGGGTTATGCTATGCCCGACAATTTCATTTTAACACAACAAAACGCAACTTTCCTTAAATTTTTTGACCAATTTTCTCGCAATTTCTTTGAGAAATTGACAGCTTTTTATAGATTAGTGCATTTCGATAAAAAAGCCAAGCGAAATCCCGATACCTTTGACGAGGAATGGCGCTTGACTTTTTCGTTTTATAAAACATACCGCTAAAAGCGAAGAGATTTTGATGCGGAAGAGTTCATCTCGACCCGAAGGCGTAGTTACACCTACATCGAGCGGAAGAGAAGTGATCTTCTGCGCAAAATATACCGCTTTTAATCCTTATAATACCTGGGAGCAACAGGCTCTCCGCCCTTTGCCGCAGACTCAACGCATGCAATACCGACCGCAACGGTCTTTGAGCCTTCGATGGCGCTGCATACAGGCTCTACGTCGTTAAGAATGGACTCGCACATTTCGCGAATTTCCTCGGCAATGTTATGATCCTTTACCTCAACGGGAATCTGAACGTCGGGGTAGATATGCTCGCCGTTATCGGTGGTTGCGTGACGGTAAAGGGTTATGTAGGGAGTTCTGTTGTCACAGATGATAGTACCCTCGGTGCCGTAGAATACAGAACGCATGGTGTACTTATGCTTGCAGCCCGTCAAAACGAAAACCTTACCGATTGCATTGTTCGGGAACTTGAGTA
>JAZTXO010000011.1:0-9767 GCA_045636445.1 Eubacteriales bacterium
TCTTCCTAAGACCGCTTGGCCTCCGACTTTATGATAGGCTTCAAGGGCGCGGGTGATATGATATACCTTTACGAAGAATCAAGCGACGCCGGCGCAAATTCCAAGGAAATCGATCTTGGAGTTGGATTTAAGCTTGGCGAATGGTTCAAGATAAAGGTTGAGTATTACATTGAAACTATTGAAAGGCCCAGAATTAAGCTTTACGTAAACGACGAGCTTATTACCGTAAGCGATAATTACTATAACAGAAACGGCGCAAAGCTTGACGGTGAAAAAGCGGTTGCAAAATCCAGATACGAGGGTGCAAACTTCCTTGTTTTCTCCTACTACGATGCTCTTATATATATGGATAATCTTGCTTGTTACAAGATTCGCAACAGCTATGTTCCTCTTACCGAGGACGAAAAGCAGCCCAAGTTCAACGTTGACGCCGCAGACAAAAACGAGCTTGTTTACGACTTTGAAAATGACACCTTGGGTAATGCTCCGTTAGACCTTACCTCAAGCGGTGTTACCGTACAACAAGGCTCTGACGGCAACGAACTGAGCTTTGGCACATCTCAGTCAAGCATCATATTCCCCACAAATACAAGAACTCAAAATACAAACTGCTCGGTATTCGAGGCGGATATCTACCTTGACTCCGCTAAGGTTGGAAAAAATCTTACATTCACGTTCAACGAAGAAGCGAGGGTGGCAAACCCAATTGCGAAATTCAATATCGGCATAGCAAAGGAAAACGGAGTAGCCAAGGCATATATTTACAATGCTCCAACAGGTATAGCCGACGGTAAAATCACCGGATCGGAGCTTCCTCTTAACGAAACCTTTACCTTTAGAGCCGAGTATTACGACATTCACAGAATAACCCTCTTCTACGTAAACGGCAGTCTTGTTGCATCAAGCGACATTACCTGCATCAATGCCCAGAAATATACGGTAGCAAGAGCAGAGCTTTCCTCTGCCGGCACTGCCGCAACTCTTGACAATGCAATCTGTGAAAGAATAGTTAAGAGCTTTGAGGATGCTATACGTCCTACTGTTGACTCTAAAGTTTATGAGTTCATTTCCGGAATAGGAGATATTACTGCTACGGGCGGCACAACCGTTTCCGGCGGAGTTCTTCTTCTTGATAGCGGAGCAACCTTAAAGATTCCCGTAAATCACAGAAGCGTTGTTTCTACCGCAACTATCTTCGAGACCGAATTTATTAGCAACAAGCTCACAAACGGCTCGACACTTCGCATAACACTTTGCGATATTAGCGGAAAGGCTATACTTTCCTATGAAATAAAGGCTGACGACAGCTACGTTTACATTCGCGAGCGTACCGAAGCAGGCGTATATTCCGAGCCTTTATACAAAATATCGAAATCCGCATCAAAAACAAAGCTCAACCTGGTTTATTACGTTGACAAGGGTTGTACCTTCCTTAAGGTTGGAGCAACTCCCGTTGCCAAGAGCGAGCTTACCTACAATCAGCAAAACTCAATGCTGAAAACCGATCATATTCTTGTGGAGACTATCGGCGGCAGCGGTTACACTCTCGATAACATAAAAGCCGAGAGCTACAACGTGACCTTCGATCCGCCCGAAATCCCCAGATTTACAAACAGCGAGGACAAATCCCAGATTCTCACCTACGAAGGCTCGTCCAGCGGAAATATTCCGAAGGCAATAACCACCGATATGAAGTCGGTCGGCTCTTCTCTTGCAGTCAAGGAAATTATTCGCAAAAACGAAACCTCAAAGGCACTTCTCTTCACTACAAGATCGGGCTACAACGATTCCTTAATGGTAAATCTTACGGGCAGCGAATACAGATACAACTGCACCGTATTTGAAACCGACCTGAAGTTCACCTTCCCCTCAAGTCAGACCAGCTTCCAGATTTATTTTGAAGACGGAAGCAAGATAGCTTATATGATCAACCTTGCAATGAGCGACGGAGTTATTAAGTTCCACGACGTTTCCTCTTCGGGTGAGATTAAAAACATAGGCGTTGACGTTATTCTTGACAATCCCGAGGATTGGTACAACTTAAGAGTTGAGTACTACAACGGTTCAAGAGACACCGTAAGAATTAAGGTATATATAGATGACGCTCTTGTTCTTGTAAGCGACAACTTCTGGGGCAGCGAGCTTGACAAGGCTACTCCTCAAAGCTCTATTACAAGAGTGAGATTCTACTCTTATTCCACAACCGAAGCAACCCTTACTCTTGATAACACATCTCTCATTCAAACATCAAAGACCTGCGAGGACGATCCTCTTACCGAGCCTGAAAATCCCGGAGAGCCTGATACCACAATTTCCGGTACGGCAACCTTCGAGGATGAGGAGATCGGAAAGGTTTCTAACAGAATCACCTCGTCGCACAAGAACGACTACACCTATCTTACGGTTGAAAAAGACCCAAGAGACGCGGCTAAGAAGGTGCTTAAGTTCTATAAGTATAATACAACCGCAGACGATGACACCTACAATAAGCACGCCCCTGTTGTAACCGTTCCTCTTACCGAAAGCCTTGACGGCTACAACTCCTACGTGTTTGAAGCAGATTTCAAGCTTGAATATCTGAAGAATGCAAAAAGCACAAACTACAAGATGTATATGGGAACAAAGGACACAACCTCTTACACCTTTGAGTTCTACCGTTCCGGCGAATATCTTGTATTCCGTGATTCTTCCAACACCACAAGCGGTATCAGCAGCGGTCCTCTCACCACAACGGTGAAGATTTCCGATTGGTTCAATTTCCGACTTGAATATTACGTTGGCGACCAGAACACCGTAAGAATTAAGATTTACTTCAACGGAGATCTCTTCTACGTAAGTAACAACTTCTTCGGTCCTAAGGTTACCGATGCGCAAGGTCAAAGCTACGAGGTTAACAACCTTATAACCGAGCTTAGAATCGTTCCCTACGGTGATCTTGAGGGTACTATGTACCTTGACGACGTTGATATGAAGCAGACAAATCTCACTCTTAAAAACGATCCAATAGGACTTCCCTCTCTGACTCCTCCCGAAGAAACAGAGCCTTTCGACTCTAAGGTGCTTCCCGTTAAGGGCGGAGCAAAGAGTATCGTTGTTCTCGTTCACGATGACGGAGATCTTGCAACAGCTTCGATTCTTGATAAGCTTTACAAAAAGTACAGCCTTCACGGTGACGTTGCAATAACCGCTGAAAGATTCAACGTCGAAGAGCCTAACGTTTCGGAAATTGCAGGCTGGCAGGCACTTCTCGACAGCGGCAGATGGGGTATGATAAACCACTCAATGACTCACGATTTCTGGGGTAACAGTACAACCGGTGAAATTGATAACGAGCTTGTAATCCGTGAGGTGCTTACCTCAAGAGAGGTTTTGAAGGCTACATTCCCCTCCGAAAGATTCTTGGTTTACGCATATCCCGGTATTTCCTCGGTTACATCGAAATTCGGACTTTCGGTTTACGATGCAGTAAAGAAGGTCGTTCGTGAAAACTATCTTGCAGGTAGATTCTACGAGGGCGGCTCGGCAGACTTCTACGAATGGGATTGGGAAAACATGCCCACCTATGCGGTAGACCTCAACCAGCAAAACAGCCTTGACGCTATCGAGCGCGCGGCAAGAAACGGTGAATTTATCAGCCTACTCTTCCACAAGGTGCTTCCCGATGCAACAATTGACCAAAATTCCGCATATCAGGGTGACCATTACTATTCAAGAGAAAGCCACCTTGAAGCAATCTGTAATAAGGTTTCCTCTTACGTGGAAGCAGGTGCGGTATGGTCGGCAAACTACGAGGATGCTGTTCTTTACCTCAAAGAGGCAGAGAATGCCACCGTTACCACAACACGCACCCAAGAACAGATTATAGCAAGAGTTGACGACGGTCTTGACGACAGTCTTTACAACTATCCTCTTACCGTAAGAATTTCTGTAAGCGTTGACTTTGAAGCTGTAAAGATCGTTCAAGGCGACAGAGTAAGCTATGCTAAAAAGGTTACTCAAAACGGCATCAGCTTTATTGATGCAGAGATTATTCCCGACAATACAAACGTTACAATTACACCCATATCTATTTCGGATATTCCGTCAGACTCCACCTCTCCCGACATCTCCGGCGGCGACAACGTTGATTTCGGTGGCAGCGACAAGGACAATAACGGTTGGGTATAAACAAAAAAAGCAGGTACAAAGACATGACTAAAACAGATAACAAAGTATGGCTTGATCTTGAAAAAGAGGTTACAAGCCGAGGCGGCGACGGCAAGGCTTTTGTTCGTGAAATGCAGGAGCTTTACGCTATATTCACACCCGGATTTGCTTCCTGGATAGGAAGTCTTTACAACACCGAGATGGGCGGCTTCCACGCCGCCTACTCCGGTAGAATTACCGAGGGATTTTACCCGGATATTGAGAGTACGTATCAGGCAATCAACACCATTGCTACTATCGGTATTGTGAAGAAGGCTACCGATTTGCCAAAGGAAATGCGTGAAAAGACTATTGAATTTATTTCAAGCCTTCAATCTCCCGATGACGGATATATCTACCACCCTTGGTGGGATTATAACGATCCCGAATGGCGTCACAGAGATTCCAGAGTCGGAAGAGATATGATGTGGGCTGTATCTCTTGAAAAGGAGCTTGATTTCAAGCTACCCTATCCCACGGCAAACGACCGCTTAAAGAAGGTTGCGTCGGGTGACGAGGCAGGAACTTCTCTTCCCGATCATCTTACTTCAAAAGATGCTTATATTGCCTATCTTGACAAGTTTGACTGGGTTGACGATGCCTATTTTGCAGGTAATATGCTTGCGGCTCAGGCAGCTCAGATAAAGTCGGCAGGTCTTGCCGAGGTTACGGCAGAATATCTTGGCAAAATCCAAAATCCCAAGACGGGACTTTGGGGCAGACTCGAAAGCTATCACGGTGTAAACGCTCTTTTGAAAATCGGCGCATTTTACTCTGCCGTAGGTCTTCCCATTCCTAACGCAGAAGCTGCCGCCGAGTCGGCAATTGAATGTATCTGCGCGGATATTGATAAAGAAAAGGCAACAGTATGCTGGCAGTACAACGTGTGGTTTGCCCTGCAATATCTTATCAATAATATAAAACGCTACGGTTGCGAAAAGGATGCCGAGGCTCTTATGAAGAGAATACTTCTCAACGCTCCCGCCTGCATCAAAGCGACCAAAGAAAAGCTTGAAATATTTAAGCTTCCCGACGGCTCGTTTACCTATATGTACAACGTATCAAGCTCCAGATCCCAGGGCGCTCTTGTTGCCTGCCCGAAGGAAGGAGAGCTTGAAGGTAACGTGAATGCCACGGTAATTTGCATACACAGAACGGTGGAGGCTCTCTTTGCAACTCTCGATATGGAGATGCCGCCTATTTACGACGAGGAGGACTACAAGCTCTTCCTTGCCGCCATAAAATAAGAAAGGAAAGTAAAAATGAAAAGCAGAAAAAGCATTAAGCTTCTTTTGGCAGTTCTTTCGATTTCGCTCCTTCTTTGCTCATTCTTTGCATTTTCTTCCTCGGCAGAGGGGGAAGCTCCGGTTATTGCAAGTAAAAACGTTTCCTACGAGGGAGCAATTCATCTTTATTATGCAATTCCCGTAACCGAAAATGTTAAAGCCGACAACACAACTCTTAAAATTTACGATTCCAACCCCGAAACAACCGACGCCCCTGCTCTGCTTGGAGTTTACTCCGGCGAGGTAGAGTATATTGATATGCTGGGCGGTAGCTTTATCGTTATTAGAACCGGCGGTATTTCACCTAAAGATATGGCGAAATACATTTACGCTCAGGCAGAATCTGACGGCAACAAAAGCGAGGTTTGCCGTTACAGCGTTCTTGAATATCTTTACGAGCGTCTTTACGTAAGCGAAAACACCGACGACGTACAAAGAGAGCTTTACAACAGAACTCTTTCCTACGGTATTGCAGCTCAAGCGGCTCTTACCAACAAGGGTCTTTCCGCAGGCGATGCAGGCTACGAGACACCTATTGATCAGTACAAATATATTTATGCTGACAAGGAAATAGCGGCAATCGAAGCAGATGGCTACAACAGCGGTCTTTATCTTACCGGCGATACTCTCACTCTTACCTACAAGGGCAAAGATGATTTCAAGGCTTGGGCAATTAAGACAATCACATCATCGGGCGAATCTCTTGCAACTCAAACAGAGAATCGCTTTACCGTTGGTCAAGGCTCGGCAATAATCACTCATTCCGAAAGCTCGACTCCCCCCGAAGCATCAAGTGCGCAAGGATTTGACGGAGCGTTTAAGGATAGCGCAAAAGAAAACCTTACTCTTACCGATTCAAGCAAGGTTTATTACAACAATTCTATCTATGCGGAAAGAGCTACCACAAACAACAATGCTGAAATGACATTCGGTGTTGTTGCAGATCCTGCCGACTCTACGAATCGAGTACTCAATATTCATAAAACCAACACCGATAACGCAACTACCTATCAGTCGAATCTTTACGTTAAGCCTACTGCCGAAAATTCATTTAACGCTATAATTTTTGAGGCAGACTTCTATATTGATATTCTTGACAATTCCACCGCAAACGTTTACGAGCTTCAATTCAGAAACGGCTCGGATTACGCGCAGCGTATTATGATCGGAGTTGACAACGTTAATACCTCGGTAAGACTTTGGTCGGAAACGGCAAATACAGGTGTAACGACCGCATATATTCCTACCTCATCCAAGGCTGAAAACACCTGGTACAATATCCGTATTGAATACTATATCATTGACGCTGATAAGGGAATAACAAGAACTCACGTTTACTTTAACGATACTCTCCTTATAGCAGACAATTACACCGCAAAATCAACCGTTTATACCGACGTTAACGACGTTCTTATTCAGACCTGGGGCGGTATGATGTGCGACTTCTATATGGATAACGTAATCTTTGAAAAGGTTAATAAGACTTATAATGAGCCTGCATATACCTTTGACGGCTCTGCCCTGCCCGGTGACGGACAGACCTGGGGCGTTGGACTCGGCTCTTCCAACCCCGGTACGGCTACGGTAGCTGATGGTAAGCTTACCTTTGTCAGCCCACAGAGTCAGGGTAACGATACCATAAGAGTTGCACCCAGCGCAAAATATGAGGCTTTCGGCAACGAAACACCTATAAACACCTGGGTATTTGAGGCTGATATTACCGCGACGGGTACTGCCGCAAAGCTTTCAAACGGTACAAATTCACAGCTTATCTTCCGTGATAACAGTGTAGGAACGCAGTTTGCAATCACCCTCGGTCTTCGTCACGAGGAGGGCGGAAAGCTCTGGTTCCAGTCGGGCAGCGGCTCTAGTGCCTCTGCAGTTTCGGGTACTCCCGCAACTAACGGCGAGAAATTCAGACTCCGTCTTGAATACTTCATCAATTCCGACTCCAAGGCTTGTATTAAGGTATTTATTAACGGCACGTCCTACGGCACTATCGTGAATGCAACCAACGTAGCTCACCCCGAGATTGATGCGATCAACCAATTCCGCCTTGTTATAGGCTCAAACGACGCAAGTACAATTGTCCTTGATAACGTAAGCTTCTATAATGCGGCAATAGCACATTGATTTATAGGTTAATATTAAAATCAAACCGCCTGCTCCAAAGAGTAGGCGGTTTTTATATGGCAAAGCGATTTTTTTAACATTTCCTATTTACAAAGCGGGATTATTGTGGTAAAATATAGTTGCCAAACAAAAACGAATAACGATTTGTGGATTAGCTCCCTGTTTTTTATAGGGGGTTCTATACCCTTTTTGTTTTTTTATTACGATAGCTGTTAATAATTCGGTAAAAACGCGGATTCTACAGCTATCGTGGAGAGCTATGCCCTTTTCGTTGTTGTTTTTGTTTGGCGACAATTGGAGTCTGCGTTTTTCGGTGCGACAGCTTCGGTTGTCGCACTTTTTGATTTTGCACCGATTATTTTACAAAAAAGAGAGGAATTAACATGATTTTAACAACCACTCCTTCGGTAGAAGGAAAAACTATCAAAAAGTATCTTGGAGTTATCACAGGAACGGATATTTACCTTGTTGGTGGATTAATAGGCGGCGGATTAGCTAATCAGGAAAACTTATTTGGAACCGCCTATCAAAATGCGTGTGAAAAAATGAAAGCAAAAAAGCCAAAAGCTGATGCCATTGTAAATATTCAGGTACAAGTTGCATCTCCCGGCAATTTAAATAACATAATTGTCATCGTTACAGGCACTGCTGTCCAACTTGGAGACGCGCCCAACAACGATGAACTACCAGATATTTAAGGAGAACTCTCATGGACGAACGATACAGTCGCATCTTCACACTTAAAAATTCGTTTTATACGCCTAACTGTCCAATAATTATCGTTTCTGGCGCGCTGTCAAAAGACAACAAATCTGGCAGCCTTATAGGACAATTTAAATTTTTAAATACCTCAAACAAGGTTATAAAAGAAATTAGCGTTGATATTTCATATTGCGATGCTTCGGAACAACTTTTAGAAGCATCTGTGCCTTTCAAATATGCCGACCTACAAGTATCTCCCGGCGAATTGTTCGGACAAAAAACAGCTATTCCAATATTAAATCCTGCAACGCGTATTATTTCTGCTAAAATCAAAAACATCGTTTTCTCAAATAATGATGAGCTGTTAGTTGAAGATCAAGAATTAAAAAACGTTCCAAATCAGCAAGAATTACATGAATTATTGGGAAAAGAACTATCTTTGCAATATACAAAGGATATCTCGAACAAAGCAAAGTATGTTCCTATAACTTTTGATGGTTTTTGGATTTGCACATGCGGAACAATAAATCAAACAGGAAACTCATGTTGTAATTCATGTCGAACAAAAAAAGACAAGCAATTTCTAGGACTTGATCACAATTTACTTGTTAGTAACAAAATAAAAGCAGAAGAGAAAGAACAAGAAAAATTAGCAGAGCAAAAAGAAAAGCAACGACTTTCAGAAATCGAACAGCAAAAAATAAAAGAAGAAAAAGAAAAGGCTCGAAAGAAAAAGATAACTATATCTGTCGCTATTCTATTAATTATCTTTGCTACATTCTTACTAATCGGTGCTATTATGCGTTCTAATACCATCAAGTTTCTCGTTGGTAAAGAATTTGAGGATACTAGTTATTATGTCTCCGATGAAGTGCAAAATTTGAAAATTAAATTTATTGACGAAAATACATGCAACGTACATTACTTTATAAAATACAAAAATACCGGTAATGTCGATGAATACAACTTCGAAAACATCAAATACTCGGTAAGAGGTGGACTATTTGGTATTAAAATAAAGATTGATAGTAAAGAATATTTTATTGATGAGCCTTTTGATTTTGAAAAAAACTACGAAGGCAAACCAACATTATTTGGTAACCATTTTAGCCTGTTGCCAGAAGGATAGAAACAAAATGTCCAGTACGTTACGCGTCTTTAAATGAAGTGCGCTACGTTTTCTGAAACAAGCTTTACCTATATAACAAATGTGCCACAGCGAATGCCGTGGCACATTTTATTCTTGCGAAGCAAGTGTTTCATTCACTGCGTGAATTTCATTTGCCGCAAGGCAAATTTCATTGTAAATAATTAGCAAACGAATTATTTACAAGCCTCTTCGATAGCAACTGCAACTGCAACAGTCATACCAACCATGGGGTTGTTACCTGCGCCGATGAGACCCATCATCTCTATGCATAAGGTAATAGGTAACGCCGTAACGGTCGCCGAAAGCCTTGG
>JAZTXO010000012.1:0-15328 GCA_045636445.1 Eubacteriales bacterium
ATATTTTTGAAAAAAATGATATAATAGTTGTGTAAAATGTACATATCGTTTATGCTATATTGCTTGGTTTTTACGGAGCTAAATGCTTATTAAATAATTGTTATAAATCTGATTTTAATGATGGAGAAAAAATATGAAGAGATTTTCGTTGTTTTTAATTACTTTTTTGATTTTGTCCATGTCTTTGTTCACCTCTTGCGGAACAAAAAATGATGTAGATTCAGACAATTCTCAGCTTGATGAGGGTGGGGCAGGTAATCAAAATAATGTCGATGCCGGTGTCGCCATAGTTATGCCTAACAGCGATAACGAGGAGCTTGTAGAAAGTTTTTATGCTTTTTATTACAACTTGGCAGATAAGCTGGGACAGGCGCCCGCTCTCATTGGCGCTACTTCGCCTAAGCAAACTCGTGAAATAGTTTTCGGAAGAACGGACAGAGCTGTTTCGGTAGAGGCGTATAGACGGCTAGAGCGTATGATGATAGACGACGAGGATCTTAGTGAGGGAAACCCCAGAATGCTTGTTTATTCTGACGGAACTTCTGTTGCGATAGCTTATGATGATAGCGAAGACGAGGTTGGTACAATACTTGCCATAAGGCGCTTCAATGAAAAGTTCGCAGATAAGATTCTCAAACCCGGTTCTGGCACTTTGCATACAGAAGTGTTCAACCTTGATGATTACTATCAGGCTATCGATGATAAGATGCTTGACGAAAAGTGGGCAGATCTTGAAAATGAGATAGGCGGAAACCTCGGAAAAGACATTGTCTCCTCTATGAAGGGACTTTATTCGCTTTATTCCGATAACCTCATCTCCTGGTTTGCAAATCTTTATGACCCGGCGGTGGGCGGATATTATTACTCGAATTCTGCAAGAAATACCGACGGATATCTTCCTGATGCCGAGAGTACAGAACAAGCCTTGCGTTTTATTAACAGTTCAGGCATGATAAATGGTTTTGCCGGCAGTTACGCAGAGGCTTTGCCTAAGGAGATTGGAGAGCAAATAGTTAACTTTATATATAACCTTCAAGACTCTAACGGATATTTCTATCACCCTCAGTGGTCAAAAGCTGCGGTGAATAACAAAGTATCTAGACGCTCAAGAGACCTTGGCCATTGTGTGTCGATCCTTTCCACCTACGGTGTTGATCCAAAGTACAAAACACCATCGGGCGTTGGTAGTGATGATGAGTTAGTTCCGATATCTTTTGTAAATCTTACAGGTCAGCTTAGAATCTCTGCGGTTAATGCTGTGTCTAAAGTTGTTGCGGCGGCGGATTCTGCGGTTGCTGTTGACCCGAATCTTAAAGATGACGTAAGCTTCCGCAAATATCTTGATAGCCTTGATGTGCAGAACAATTCATATAGTGCAGGAAACACCCTTACCGCATTCTTCAGCGAAATAAAGTACAGAGATAGCGTACTTCAAGAGCAAAATGCAGGCTACTCGCTGGTTGACATAATGATAGAGCATCTTAATGAAAAACAATTTACGCACAACGGTCTTTGGCATGCCGAAACAAACTATTATGCTATAAACGGTCTTATGAAGATCTCGGGTGTGTATTCAAAGGCAGGAGTTGCTTTCCCGAATTCTGAAAAAGCAACAAGAGCAGCTATTGATGCTATAACAACCGATCAGGAGGCGGGTGCGGTAACAGATATATATAACACTTGGTTTGCGGTCGCTCGTATGTTTAGCATAATAAAAGCTACCGAGGGGGAAGCAGGTGCGGCGCTTGTGGATTCGATGAGAGCCGAGTTACTTGCCGATGCACCAAATGCTATAAAGACGACAGCTAAAAAACTTGCAGCTTTTAGAAAGGATGATGGTTCTTTCTCATATACTCCCATGTATTCCTCGCAAAACTCGCAAGGTATGCCTGTTGCAGTACCTAAAAGTATGGAGGGAGATGTCAATGCAACGCTTATTTGCACATCTGATATTCTAGGTTATATTTATAGTGCATTGGGGCTTTCTTCTCGGTTCGTTCCGATATATACATATAACGATTGGCGCAATTACAGGGATATTATTTCGAATCTTGGCCCTGTTATCAAGAATGTTGAAGCTCCCGTATACGAACCTATAACCTTTGATGACGATGCCGAAACCAACGACCCGGATATTGAATATGTTTCCGTAAGCGCTCGTTCAAAATTAAACGGCGGTGGCGTGTCGATTATACCCGATGTGCGTTCGCACGGTGGCAAGGTGTTTAAAATAACATCTGTGGCAGGCACCAGCGATTCGGTTGACATTGAGTCCCAGAATCTTTCAAATGCATTCTCTTGTTTTGCCTTTGAAGGAGATTTCTGCTTGGTTTCATCCGACACAGATTTTCCTGTCAGAATTTCCGTTGGCGAATGCTATATTATCTCCTTGAAGATTTCGGGCGGCAACGTAAGGCTTGTGCAGTCTACTTCCGGAACGTCCAGCAAGTCGCAGGAAACAATTCTTTGCGATGGCCCTGCTCTTGGCGAGTGGTTCAGTCTTAAAGTAGAGTATTACAAGGGAGATCACGACTCTGTACGTATAAAATTCTATTTTGATGGTGATCTGACAGATGGCAAGGAGCTTAAGCTTGTTGCTGTAACCGACGGCTACTGTGACGAGGAGGGAACAAAGTTCATTGAGGGTTACGGTGAGCCCGCAAGCCAGTACCAAAGCACTAACCTTTGGTTTATGAAGGGCTATAATATCGTAATGCTTATGGATAACATTGTTTCCTATAAGTCTAATGAAACCTATAGAAAATATACCGATACAAAAAATCCCCTAAAGCTTAATGTTGACGCGCCTATCCCCGAGGCGGGCGAGGATGCGTCGGGTACTCCCGCTTATACCAATACCTATTACAACCTTACTAGTGTGGTAGGCTCAAGATACGACTATTCCGCAAACCTCACAAAGGACAGTATGTTCAACAAGAAATACGATAGCGAGACGGATAAATCTACTGTTTCGCTGCCAACAGTTAGCACTGTCTCGGGCGGAAAGCTTAATGTCACAAACCTTTCCAACTGGTCGGCGTTCGCTATTGCCAACCTTTCGGAGAATAAGGCAGGGACCGCAGGTGCAAAATACATATTTGACACCACGTTTGTATGGCTTGGCGGCCGTCAGACCGCAGGCACAGGCGCTGCCGCGTATATCGGACCTCTCGGTGCGCACAAGGCGGTTGATAACTCCTATATGCCTGCGTACACCGATATTACGATCTCCGAAACCGACCCGAACGTTATTTCTATCGGCGGAGCTAAGCTTGAAAAAGGAAAGGCGTACAATATAAGAATAGAATATGTTGTGGGTGAGTCGATACATATTTATGTAGACAATGTAGAAGCTTACGGTGGCTTTGTTGCCAAGGGAGTTAATGCCGATGAAACAACCTTCGAGGCATTCGGCTTCTATATGAGAAAGAACTTTGTTGACCCGTTCGAGTTTACCCTTGACAATACATTTATCGGTGTTGTTTACCCCGACAGCGAGGGAGACTATCCTATAGTTCCCGTTGACCCCAACGCACCTCCTGCCGATGCAGGACTTCCCGAGGATCTTGAAACTATCTACGCAAATCCCGAATATCAGGGAACAAGATACGACTTTACTACAGTTACGGATTATACTACCGATAAGATTTATAATAAGACATCCAAGGATGGAGTTATAGCATCTGATATATCCAAGGTTGTTGACGGTAAGCTCTTGGTTGATAATATGGGACTTAACTGGCAGGCTCTGGCATTCAAGAACGGAGGAAATACCGCAGGCGGTGATGGATACACCTACGTCTTTGAGGCGGATATCAGATGGACCTCGGGACATCAGGCGACATCTCAGCTGGCAAGCGGAGCAGTATTTATCGGATTCCTTGGCGAGCACGCATCGGTTGACAATAACTATATGTCGGCATGGGGCTATATGAAGTTTATCGAGGGTGAGAGCAACAAGATGCTTATAGGCAACACCGAGATAAATCGAGGAACTACCTATAACATCCGCTTTGAGTACACCGTTGGCACGGAAGTTAAAATGTATGTAAACGGCATCCTTGCCGACTTCGGAACACATACCGTAGGCAAAAACAGTGATAGCTCCACCTATCAAGGCTTCGGTATATACTTAAGAAAGAATTTTGCTCCCGACCTTGAATTTACCGTAGATAATGTTTATATGGGTGTTGTTGCTCCCGCGGCGGTTACTCCCGATCCCGAAGAAACTGTCGGTTATGCAGAAGCAACAGACGCTCCCGACGGTGTTACCGCAACCGTTTCGAGCGATTATACCGATGAGATAATAACCGTTAGTTTAAGTGCTGTAAATTCGGATGCTTCCGTGTATTCCGACCCGCTGACTCTTAAGGTCGTTATTCCCGACACCTGGGAGGCGGCAAAGATTACGGTTGGAACAGAGTCTACATACAAGTTAGCTAAAAACGACGGTACGGTAGCATACATTGAAGCCCCGGCATCCTCCGGTGACACGGTGACTATTACCGAAGCAAAAGCCTCCGACGTAACCTTCTACACCTACTACGGTGATGAAAGCGTTCAAGGCTCGAGATACGATTTTGATGACAACAAGCTTCCGTCGGCGTTTATAGCTAACAACAACGTGACCACCACCCCATCTACTCTCTCGGTATCAAACGGTGCTCTTAAAGAAACAACAATCCCGTGGTACGGCTTTGCGGTAACGACAGGTGATGACAAGGCTTACTCTGCAGGAAAATACGTCTTTGAAGCTGATTTTGTGATGAATAAAGCAGTTTACAAGGACACTAAGGGCTCTGCTTTTATTGGATTTATCACCTATGAAGATCAAACAAGCAGTGGTGTTACGGTACAGAACACAACCACAAACGGAGCTGCCTTTGCCGATGTTTATATGACTGTTACCTCTGATACACAGAGCTATGGCTGGTTTGGCGAAAGCCTCACCGTAGGTAAGAGCTACAATCTGCGTGCTGTATATGACGTTGAGACAGACGTCTGCACGATATACGTAAACGGTGAGCAGGTAGCCTCTGCTGAATACGGAACAAGCAATTCCGTAAAGAACAGGGATGACAGCGTCTATCGCGGATTTATATTCTACCCCAGAGTTTCCGGTATGGAATTTACTCTTGATAACGTGTTTGTAGGTGTTGTTGACGGTGTTGAAGCCGTGAGCGATGTTGAATGATAGTAATATAATATGAAAGAAACAAAAGAAAAGTATTACAAAGCCCTCTCCGACAAGGTTGGCAGTGAGCAAGGGGGCAGGATAGCCGAGGCTATCAGAGATATGTACACTCTCTATAAGCCCGAGATGATAGACTGGTTTGCGAACCTTTACGACCCCGCAGTGGGCGGTTACTATTACTCAAACGGCGCAAGAGATAATGAAAAAATTCACTATCAGGGTGTAAGCTATGACCTACGCCCCGATAGCGAGTCTACCGAGCAGGCCTTAAGGTTTATCAGCACCTCGGGGCTTCTCGGAGACGGAACACTAAAGGAAAAGCTCCCTGCATGGATGCAGGAGCAGATAGTAAGGTATATTAAGGGGCTTCAGGACCCTAACGGATTTTTCTATAATCCTCAGTGGCCAAAGGAGCTTACCGACTCAAAGCTATCGAGAAGAGCCAGAGATTTAAGCTGGTGCGTATCAATTCTTGAAAATCTCGGCTCGGCTCCTACCTACGATACCCCAACAGGGGTAAAGGGCGACGGACTTGATGCAGAGGGAAATCTTGTCAAGGTGAGCAGTGCAAATCCTGCAGCCGAGAGGGAAGAGAAGCCTAAAAGCTCTGTCGCAATACCAAAGGAGCTTGAAAACAAGGAAAGCTTCCTTGAATACCTAAACTCCCTAGACATAAAGCACGAATCCTACTCGGTAGGCAACACCCTGACGGCTATAACAGGTCAGATAATATACAGAGATAAGGAGCTTGAGGCTTCGGGCGCTGACTATTCTCTCCGAAAAATTATTATCGACTGGCTTAACGAAAACCAAAATCCCGAAAACGGTCTCTGGCACGATACGGCAAACTACTACGGTGTAAACGGCCTTATGAAAACCAGCGGTGTTTACGGCAAGATAGGAGTCCTTCTGCCTCACGCTGACAAGGCGGTAAAGTCTGCCATAGATGCAATAAGCACAGACCAGACTCCCGGAGCTGTAACCGACATTTACAACACCTGGTTTGCGGTTACGAGAATAAAGAGGCATTTGCGCACTCATGGCGGCGAAGAGGGGCAGAGAATGGCAGACAAGATAGTTGCCGATCTTCGTGAAATGGCTCCCGAGGCTATAAGGATAACTAAAGAGAAGCTCTCTGTGTTCGCAAAGCCCTACGGCTCATTCTCATACACACCCATGGCATCGGCAGGTAGGTCGCAAGGAATGCCCGTAACCTTTAGAGGAGCATACGAGGGTGATGTTAACGCAACCATAATCTGCTCGTCGGATATTCTCGGATATATGTATTCAGCTCTTGAACTTTCCGATGTGAGAATACCGATTTATTCCCCCGAGGACTTTGAGAGATACCTTGAAATTCTCGAGAAAAACAGGGCGAAGCTCTGTCAGTAAACAAACGCAAAAACACATTACATAAATCAAAAAAACGAAAGGAGACCCATATGGAAGAAAGAAAACTGTCAAAACTCTTCTACGAGGCAGTGAAATTAGATGTTATTGGCATTGAAGCTAAAGACATTATTGCAACCTCGGGCGGAGGAGATTATGATGAATCATCAGGAGGAAATCTTGACCCCAACTGGGACGTAAACTGGTAGCTGATGCTCAAAAAAACAACTTTAATTTTGAAAGGAAAACAGAAAAAATGAAAAAGACCAAAATCACAAGAGCTTTAATTCTCGCACTTTCTCTCGTTCTTCTTGTCGGCTCGGCTATCGGAATTTCCGTAGCGGCAGAGGAGACAACTGCAACCGACAGCACTGCAAAAATTGCGGCGCAGTCCATAGTTCACGATGATAAAATTCAGATTGCATTTGCAATCGACGCAACTGTCGATGAGGTTAAGGCAGGCACAGTTTCCGTTGAATATTACTTTGACGGTGATACAGCTAATACGAAGAGCGCTGCTCTCTATGCCGACGCAACCTATCAGGGCAAGGCTATTCTTGTAACAGAGGGTCTTGCAGCACAGGATCTTACATCTGTTGTAACCGCAACCTCTTACCTTAACGGTGTGGCGGTTGAAACAAAGACCTATAGCGTAGTTCAGTTCCTGCTTACAAAGCTTTATAGAGACATCGACTCTGTTGATGCAAAGTACGCTGCACTCTACGAGTCGCTTATCGACTATTCCGCAAAGGCTCAGGCAGTTTTTGATCCCGGTGAGACTTCTATAAATGATTACTACTTGGTATGGACAGAAGATGCAAAGTACGATGGCGGAACAGCTATGGTTTATAATGCTCCGACTACTCTCGATCTTTCCAAAGCAAGTGCTGACAGCGTTGCAAACTACACCTTTAAGGATAAGTGGAATGTAACTGTAGGCGGTGCTATTGCTCCTTATGCAACCGATGCAACCCTTGAGGTTTCTGCTAATACCGTAATCAAGCCGGTTATGGAGGTAGCATCCGGAACAGGTAAGTACTTTAACGACGAGACCTTTGACGGTGTAAAGCTTGACTTTAGCTTTGAAAGCGATATGGATTCTCTCTATTTCAAAGATTCGGCAACCAGCACCAAAGATATTGTCGCTACTATAGAGGATGGCGTTCTTGTTGACGGTATGACGTACAATGGGTCAAACTGGTACGGATATGCAATAAAGTACAATGATGATAAGGTATATTCTTCCGCAACCTATGTTTTTGAGGCTGATATCACCTACACAAGCTCTACTTATAACGCAAGCGGAAACATATTTACAGGCTTCCTTACCGCAGATACTGAACTCACATCCAACAACCAGTGCTTCGAGCTTGGATATGCGGATACATATGACACCGCGGCTCCCTTCAATTACTTCACCTTCTTTGAAAAATCTGCACCTCTCAATATGGGAGTTAGATATAACGTAAGAGTTGAGTATAGTACCGAAACAGGAAAGACCTCCGTTTATATTAACGGTGACCTTGTAGGAGTAGCAAATTACGGTACAGACAATGCAACTGATTACGGAAATGCCAACAATGCGCTTGGCGGATTCTTATTCTACTGCCGTCGTGCAGCAAGCATAACTCTTGACAATGCTTGCGTAGGCGTTATCAACGGTGTTGTTGCTGAATAAGCATTGAATAAAAAATAAGACAACAAAAAATGCGGCTCTTCGGAGTCGCATTTTTAAATATAGAGCTTTATTTGACTTACATAAGGTTCGAACCGTCGGTCCGTATGTTCTTAAGCTCACATCTTCATAAGATAATCGTATGTAGCTTTTACCAGCTTTGTTTTTTCGTGGAGAACCTCTATGGGGCAGTTCTTTGAGTCACCCGGAATTTCATAATTAAAGAGTCCCTCATAGTTTATCTCTTTCAGACCGTCCATAAAGTCCTGCCAGTCGATATTTCCGCGGCTAAAGGGGAGAATATGCTGATCCTCAATACCCTCGTTGTCGTGAACGTGTAGAGCTTTTATAAGGCTGCCGCCCTTGATGAGAAACTCCTTTTGAGAAGAGGTTTTTGTTCTGTTAAGGTGGCCTGTATCAAGACAAATCGCAAATTTAGGTGAACCAACTCTTCTTATAAGCTCGAGAATAAGGTCGATGCCTGCCGCAGCACCGCCGCCAAGGTTTTCAAGGCAGATGTACATATCGATATGCGCAGTGCGTCTTGCCACTTCCTTTAAGGCTGCAACGTTTTTTTCGAAGCGCTCTTCGTCAGTAACCTCAAATCCACGCATATAGTCGCAGTGTAGCACCGAGCATTTAATGCCGATAGCCTCGTATAGCTCGGTTTGGCGGACAATATAATCAATAAAGCTTTCACCCTCGCAAACAATAAGAGAGGGAAAGGCAAGATGCCCCTGCGTTGCGGTAATTCCGTGAGCAGTGAGAAATTCCTTGAATTTTCTGCCGTTTTCCCTATGGTCGCCTTCTCTTGCTAAAATGGCGCTGCCGTGCTCGTGGGAAAGCTCGATGTGAGTCACTCCGTCCTTTTCAAATTCAAGGATTGCCTCCTCGGGCTCTTCTGTGTTATAATACTGTGACCAAATACTAAATGGCGCGTTCATAATAATCTCCTAATAATATATAAAAGGATCAGTCGTGTCTTTGATCCATGCGGTAATAGGTTTCGCAAAATCTTGCGGCAAAGGCAGGCTCAACGCCCTTAACGTAAAGGTGCGATGTGTCGCCAAAACTGCCCATTCTGAAATAGGCGATACCTTCTCTTCGTTCCTCGGTGACAAGGGTTGTTATTGAGGTGGGGGCGGAACAAGTGCCGTGCCAAAGAGGGAGGGGTGAGATGTTGGGAATGTGGGAGAGCAGTATGCATTCAAGACCAAAGTGGCAGAAAAGCACAATGGTGTCCTCGTTTGGCTTTGCGGCTCGGTAGAGAAGTCCATCTCTTACATATCCGTGCTTTTTAAGCAGGCTGTCAAGCCCTTCGCATACGTATTTGTAAGCCTCTGGAACGCCCGCTTCCTTATAGATAGGAACGTTCATCCATTTATCCTTGTCAAAAAAGTCGGGTTCGGCGGTCCAAGCTGAAGGAAGCCAATCCCAGCAACAACTAAACTCGGTGCTGCCTTCTTTTCCCTTTATTTGAGGGGGAAATTCCTTCAGCCAATCTAGAGTTTCGGCATTTCTGCCCATTTTCTTTAAAGTGGGCTTTGCTGTTGCCTGCGCTCGACCCAACGGAGAGCAATAAAAGGCTGTAATATCCATCTTTTTAACTTTTTCGGAAAGCAACTCTGCTTCAATAAAACCAGCCTCGGTTAGTGAGTCTAGCTCGTAGTCGGGATCTCCATGTCTAATAATAATAAGTTTCATTTTTAATTCTCTTTTTATCCAAAACGTCTTTCATAAAGATTCATAAAGTCTTCTTCAGTAACACCCGAATGCTCGTAGGGGCAGTCGTATACGGGATCAGGGAAGGTGAGAAGTCCGCCGAGAATGCCCTCGTGGTCAGAACCTCCGCACTTGTAAAGCTTGTTTTCATCACAGACCTTTTCGTAGAAGTCATGTGCTTCAGGCGAGAGCAAGGAGTGACGGGTCTCAAAGCCCATAACACCCATATTGAGATAGTCGTTTACGTACTTTTGCATACCGCGAGGATGCGCGATAACGGGAACACCGCCCGCCGCCTTAATAATACGGACAACATCCTCTGTGATGATATCCTTGTAGCTGTAACCGATAAGCTCTCTTATCTTGTCTTCAAGCCCGAGTCTGTATGAAAAATTAGGCTTAAGGAATACGTCATCATACTCTGATTGAATGTAAATTCCACGCTTCAACATAGAGTCAAAGACCTGGTTGTTACAGATGTAGTTGTTGTGAGGATGGTCGTCAAGCACGTCCTGCCAGCTGATTCCATCACGGAGCGATCCTCTCTCCTTGCCCCACTCGAACAGCAACCTTGAGCGCTCGGTTTGTAAGTAAGAGCATTTGTTTAACACTTCTTTCATCTCGGGATACTCGGGGTCAAAGTCAAAGCCGCAAAGGTGAGTTCCCACACCCTTGTGATAGGTGGAAAATTCGCATCCAAGCATAGTCTTCATTCCACGTCTGTTGCACTCAGCCTTGATAAAGGGGTAACCCTTTACGGTATCGTGGTCGGTGAGGATTATTCCTCCGTGACCCATATTCCATGCCATACGTGCCAGAGTCTCGGGGGTGTAGTCTGCATCCGAGAAGGTGGAGTGGTTATGGCAGCTTGCAAAAATTTTTACGTCACTCATAAAACCTCTTTGTTTATCTGAAAAACTAACAAATTTATTATAGCATAAATCTCCAAGTTAGTCAATAAAATATTTAAAATATTTAAAATATTTATTAGCATTTTTAATTAAATTTCGGATTTTGATGTAAAAATCTTTACCGCAATTAGACAAAGAAAAGGCGCTGCTGTTCTCCTCTTCAAAAAATATTTTTCAAACCGCTTTTCTTTTCTAATTTTTGCGTGTAGAATAAAGTATAATGTTATCAAAGAACGATGACTAGGATGCAGACGTCCTCCAAAGAAAGCAAAGGAATCAGAAAAAACGGCATAAAAGCAGGGGTGACTAAAACAGTCACCCCATAAAATATTTTTACCGGTGTAAACAAAGAAGTACGGCTCGAAATACACACAAACCAGGTGTCTTGCTCCCAAGCATTATTTTCAATGAAGAAAATCCGATTTTGAGCAAATTGATCCGATGTACAAAACAAACAAAAAAACAGCCTAAATCTTGCGAAAATGACTGTTTTTTTTGTGCATAAAGAACCAAAAAAATGGTCGGAATGCAACATTTGCCACAGGCAAAACAGAATTTGGTTTGCGTAGCAAACATCAAAGAATGAAATCTGACCAAAAAGGAAAAAGACACTTGATCGCTGTGCGACAAGTGTCCCTTTGTGGTCGGAATGACAGGATTTGAACCTGCGACATCTTGCTCCCAAAGACATTCTAAGATGTAAAATAAACAAATCTGCTCTGAAATAACACGTATATTCCGCAAATTTTCGCATTTTTGACCAATGCGTCCGTCTGTTACCACACAGAAAAATTCTGTAAATGGTCAAACCTGTGGTCAACTTATTTTTCACAAAAACCGCAAATCGAGAAACACACCAACTTGAATTAAACCGGTAGTTATCTTTTTGCGGTTTTATTGTAGCATAGTGCTTAGGGAAAGTCAAGTCTTGGTTTCGCGATCCTAGAAAAAGATGAGACAAAAATTTATACCAGTGTAAACAAAGAAGACGAAACAATTTAAAAGCATGGACTGCGAGTAAACTATCTTACCTGCAGTCCATTGACTATCTATCATAAAAACCTATTAAACTCCAACCGTCACGATTACTTCTGTGGCGGTTTTATTGTGTTACCAATAAAAGCCTTACAAATCAACTTCTCCGCGAGGGCCTTTGACTTGTAAGGCTTTTATATTATGAAAGTAACAGCAATAGCTGTAATTCCCGATATAAGTTTTACTAAAACTACTGCAAGTGTAGTTTTTTAGGGATTTGTCGAGATGCGTGCTAAAAAAGCATCGAGATTTTTCCCGACTTATTCACAAAGAGCCTTAATTATGCTTTCGGAGATAAGCTTCATAGCTTCCTTGCCCGGATGGATACCGTCAGGTAATAGATCGGATGCATTCTCGAAAGTTATTCCGCACTTACGTAAATCAATATAGGAAATATCAAAATAATTACATAGTTTTATAAGCTCTCCGTTTGCTAAATCCAGGCGTTCGGGAGTGAAATACTCGGTTACATACCCGGGAAGCAGAGCCACAAGCTCAGCCTCGGGATAAGTATACATAATTCTCATAACCGCGGCTATATATCCCTCAATAAAGGTTTGCCACTTTGATGAATCAAGATCAACCTTTGGAGGAACTAAGGACGGAGAAAACGCACCTATGCCATAAAGACCGCGTCCTAAATCATTGGTTCCGCCATACATAAATATCACGTCCGGCTTTCCGTTATCACCAAGAGTTGATATTCTTTCCATAGACGCCATACATCTATCGGGACCAAGGTTTCCGTCAGGCTTATCATATATATTCGACACCTGGCTACCGGCCCACGAATTGTTTACGCCAAGATGGGCGCCAAAAGAATTTATTACCATCATCCACCAAGTTTCATTTAGCTCTGTTACCAGATTATCCTGCGGGTACCTTGACGCATTACGCTCGGGTATAATCCCCTTGAAGGTGGAAATGCTGTCACCTAAAATTGATATTATTTTATCTTCGTATTTTCGTTTTGCCATAAATTATTTGTGATATCCTGCCTTTTCCGCAAAACTGTCGATCTTCGGTAGTGCTTGGCTTTTTCTGTTTTTCAAGCTTTAAACACCGTCATTTTTTTGTCTTTTTTTCCACGTGTGTGTCTAAGAAAGTGCTTTTCGGACTTGTTCCGTAATGCTCCCTAAAGCAACGGTAAAAGGTTGAAATACTCCCAAAGCCGTGCTTAAAGCATATATCGGTTATATTGCTTTTACCTTTTTTCATTTCGGCAACCGCGTGCTTCAGACGCACAATGTTAATATAATCTCTGAATCCTGCGCCTACCTTTGCATTAAATAGCTGAGACATATAGTTTTTTGAGAAACCGAAGCGTTTTGCTAAATCGGTTATGGTTAAATCCTCACTATAATTATCTTCAATATAGTGTAAAACATCCTTTAACCACTGTTGTCCCATATTTTCCGTTGCTTCCACAGTTCCCAAAATTCGTGTAAGGCTTCCTAAAAGCGCCGTACAGTACCCGGAAGCAACATAGGTATCGTTTTTGTTCTCAATTATTTTGTAAAACAAAGGTTTTAGGATTTTTGCCTGATTGGAATCGGTAATAAAATGATCCTTTAAGGAGAGCCTTCCGTATTGCTCATAATAATTGAAAAACAAACCAACAGGCAATGTTAAAAGAAGCTGAATTGAATCAGAGCTTTTCATATACCGATGAACGTCAAAGCTCATAGATAGAGCGATATTATCCTCGCATAACGTTTTTTCGTTGTCGTTTATAATAACCTTTTTATGCCCCTTAAGAACGTACATAATTTCTATTCTTGAATGAAATTGACCGCGGCATTGAATATCGTGCACGAAATGCCTTATATTCTCGTGCTTATCACCGCTTACCTCGTATTCGATATAATTCATAAACACCTTACTTTTTGAGAATAAATCGATGTGTTTTGACAAGAAATAAAAGGTCAAAATCATCTATAATTAGGATAGCATAAGTTGTTTTGATTGTCAAGTTGTTTTCGTTTTTTCCTAATTAACTTCCCACATCAAGCAGACTTATCCCAAATACATAAAAACATATAAAAGAGAGGTAAATTTACGTGAAAAGATTGTTTCTGCTTCTTTCCATGCTCTTGTTATGCATTATTTTAACATTTGGCTTTACGTCCTGTAAGATAAAAGGAAACAGCCCGAATGCCGACAATCCCTCGCATAACGGCACCCCTCAAGGTGATTTCATTTACCGTAACGATTCTTCATTATACTTAATAAGCGATTCAGAGGACGATGCTTTTTCACTTCTTAACGAGATCAATTCGCTCAGCAGTGCCAACGTCTACGTAGCCGATTCATCCGCAAGCGTTAATCCCCACGAGATAATTATCGGCGATTGCGAGCGAAACCTTTCCGTAGAAGCATACAGGCTGCTGAACAGAATGCTGAACAGAATTATTGACGATGGCAAAGACAACGCGTATCTTATATATTCGGATGGAAATTCGGTAGCAATAGCCTACGGCGGAAGCACCCCTACCGTGGCGCGTGAAGAAGCTATTAAACATTTTATCTCCGAATACATAAGAAATGAGCTTGTATTGCCAAGAGGCGTTGTTTGTTCTCTGGGCTTTAACGGGCTTGATCTTCTGGAAAAGCGAGATGAAGCGAATGCACAGGCTCTTTGGAGCGAGTTTGCTCTCGTTTACGGCAACGATATTACAATAGCTCTGCAAAATCTTTATTCCTGCTATGACGATAATATAGTAGATTGGCTTGCCAACCTTTACGATGCAGATATTGGCGGATTTTATTTCTCCAATTCCGCAAGAAATTACGTAGGATTTCTTCCCGATCTTGAAAGTACGTACCAGGCATTAGGTTTTTTGGAAACTTCAGGAATGGTCAAAGCTGCAGGATACGACAGTTACGTTGAGGCTATTCCGGAAGAAATGAAGGCGCAGGTTATCTCCTTCGTTAAGGGCCTGCAATATTCTAACGGATATTTCTACCATCCACAATGGGGGCAGCAGCTTACCGATTCCAGACTCTCGCGTCGCGGACGTGATTTAAGTTGGGCTACCGGTATGCTTAAGAAATTCGGAGTTTCGCCTACGTATGATACTCCAAACGGTGTTAAGGGCGACGGCGTAATAGAAGCGTCATCAAGACTCACGTCAAAAATGTCCTCTTCCGTTTTCAAAGCGGTATCAAAGGTTGTTTTTACGTCTTCAACAAGCGTTCCGGATCATTTAAAGAACAAAGAAAACTTTCTATCGTATCTTAATTCTCTTAACATAAAAACCGATTCATATACCGTAGGTAACGAGCTTGCCGCGCAAACGGCGCAAATAGTGCAGAGAGATAAGTGGATCGTTGCGAACACCGATTACTCCGCCGGATCCGGAAGCGGGGAGTGGCATTAAGATAATAATATTCCACAAACCG
>JAZTXO010000013.1:0-20159 GCA_045636445.1 Eubacteriales bacterium
TTATTTTAATATTTATTTGTAACACGGTTGAAAAAGAGTCCGAAATATAAGAGAAAAGTTTTCCCTAAAAGTTTGATAAACATTATTTTATTTTGTTCTTTTGATATACTTTCCGTGTGTACGTAGTGAAATATAATCGAACCTTAAGCGATTAGGGAATCTTTTTTATAATCCTCTACTAATAAAATATAAATAATACTTGAAATGTTTAAAAAAATGTGATATACTATAATGCGGAAATAGAAGGTAGTTATACCCTGTTTTTATTTAAACATTTGGAGGATTTTTACTATGAGAATGCGTGTATTGACCAAAACAAACAAAGGTAAGCTTCTTGCTATCGCTGACGAGGTTACAAAGCTTATTGAGGCTGATAAGGCGACCGATGTTATTCCCTCTGCTTATCCTTGCGACGGAGAGCGTCTTGTTGTTATTGTTGCAACTGCGAAGCCTAATATGCCTGAGGATTTCTGCCGCTTTGTTCGCTCACTTAAGAGAGCTATGACTGCAAACGTTGCTTTCATTATCGACGGTACTCCCGAAAATGCTGCAAAGATTGTTGAAATGGCAAAGACCGGTAATTCCAAGGTGTTTGAGGATAATATTCTTTACATCGAGGGCGGACTTCCCTTCAAGTTCCTTTCCAAGGTTACTCCCGAGGAGATGGAAAAGGTTCACGCTTGGGTTGCTGACATCAGAGCAAATCTTGCATAACGCACTTCCCTATTATTTATAAAAATAGACTTGTATTTTAGGTTAAAAAGCAATCCTAACGTACAAGTCTTTTTTATTTTATAGGAAAAATTAAGAAAAGAGAAAACCGAAGTTAAAATCTTCGGTTTTCTCTAGTGTAAGCTTTAATTTTTTTATGGAGGCGTTTGATTTTAGCGTCTCCGCCATTTTTCGTTTGGTTATGCCTAAATGTCAAATAAACGTTCTGTCGTATTCAAATTCTGAAACGCCAACCGTCTTGAATTTTTCAAAATTGTGGCGGATGATATAGTCCATATAAGAGCAAATAACCTTTGCACTATACATATATCCCGCTGCGTTAAGGTGGCCGTTAAGCTTGAAGAGTTTGCCCCATTCCGCATTATACTCTACACCGTATTTCATAAGGTCGATAACGTAGGTGTTGTCGAACATTTCAGCAAAGGCATAGAGTGCTTCGATTGCTTTTTCCACAACACCGGGTTCCCCGCCCTTTCTGCCTTTCGGGAATGTCACAAGGAAGAAATGTGCATCGGGAGCTATGGTCTTATACTTCTGTATAATCGCGGCATAGTATCCGATAAAGGTTTCTTTATTCTTTGTATAATCTTCTACACATACGTCGGAAATATCGCCAAGCTCCCACTTTCTGTTAAGCAGGTCGTTTACACCAAGAGCAATAACGTATGCGTCAGCTCTAAGTGCGGGATTCCAAAATCCCTGGCGGTTAGCATAGGATGTCATATACTCTTTTGCGGTCATTCCGCCCTTGGAGAAGTTATATACTTTAGAGCCTGCCATTCTACCGAGGAACTGTCCCCACGAGTAATCGTAGCGATCAAGGTACATCCACTCGCCCGATTTAGGATCTTTAAGCTCGAACTCACCGGAAGCAAGACTGTCTCCAACACAAGCGATAGTTCTGAATATACCAACAAAACCACCGTCGGAAACTATTCTATCAAGCGGTTTTTCATCGGGCGTGCCGATTATATCTTCAAGTACCATTATTTTACAAACTCCTCGTAAATTGCATTGAGTGCGGTAATATAGTCGTTAGCGTCTACACCAACGATAATATTAAGCTCACTAGAGCCCTGGTCGATCATACGGATATTGACACCGGCTTCTGCAAGTGCTACGAATATACGTGCAGCAGTTCCCTTTGCTTTAACCATACCGCGGCCAACAATGGCAACAAGTGCAAGGTTTTCTTCAACGTAAACGTTGTCAGGATTGATATTTTTGCAAATACCGGCAAGAACGTCAGCACGCTTTTCCTGGAGTCCCTTTGTTGAAACGATAACGGTCATTGTATCAATTCCGGAGGGGAAATGCTCAAAGGAAATACCGTTTTCCTCAAGAACCTGAAGAACTTTTCTACCCAGACCAAGCTCTGAGTTCATCATTGCCTTTTCAATAGTAATATTGGAGAAACCGGTTTTTCCTGCGATACCGGTAATGGTGTAGTCGCTAATTTCGTCGGTTTCGGGAACGATAAATGTACCGGGATCACCGGGAATATTGGTGTTTTTAATATTGATCGGAATTTTAGAATATCTTACGGGGAAAATTGCATCCTCATGAAGAACGGTTGCACCCATATAAGAAAGCTCACGAAGCTCTTTATAGGTAATTGTCTTTATGGGCTTGGGATTTTCGATGATTCTGGGGTCAGCCATAAGGAAACCGGATACGTCTGTCCAGTTCTCGTAAAGGGTTGCAGATGCAGCTCTTGCAACGATAGAACCTGTAATATCAGAACCACCTCTGGAGAATGTTTTGATCGTTCCGTTAGGCATAGAACCGTAGAAACCGGGAATAACTGCATATTCACGAACCGAAAGTGCATCACGCATTACATCATTTGTCTTTTCGGGGTTAAAGCTACCATCCTCGTTGAAGAAAACTACCTTTTTTGCATCAACAAAATCAAATCCGAGATATTTTGCAAGAATCATTGCGTTGAGGTATTCACCTCTGGATGCAACGTAGTCTCTACCGGAGTTGTGAAGCATAGAAAAACGGATTTTTTCAAAAGCTTCAGTAAGATCGAGGTCAATTCCAAGATCCTCGATAATGCCGTTATAACGTGCTTTGATTTCATCAAAAATTTCGGTGATATCTTCTTCATCGCATGCGAGTGCGTAGCACTTATAAAGAAGGTCTGTTACCTTGGAATCACCGCTATTGCGTTTACCGGGTGCAGACGCAACCACATATCTTCTGGTAGGATCGCTTTTAACAATTTCAGCTACTTGACGGAAATGCTCCGCATCAGCGAGCGAGCTACCTCCAAATTTCAATACTTTAAGGCTCATTATAAAATCTCCTATATATAAAAAGATATTTATATTATATGAAATTTTACTTTGTTTGTCAAGTGGTAATTTAGCATAAATGCAAGAAAAAAGTTATACTTTTTCGTTAATATTGACTTAAAGCGTTGCGGGATATTTTCTGTATGCTAGAAGTAAGCTTAACGCGTTCGTTGTGGTGTATGCGAACCCTCGCACTTATCAGCGCAGTGCTTGAAGTTGGCTTTCTCTCCGCCTCATACAAAACAAAAAACCTCCCTACCCGGAGGTTTTGTATGTGGCGAAAGGGGTATTCGCATTATGCGAAGATACGCACACTTCGCTTACAAGCAAGCTTGACGCGTGCGTTGTGGTGTATGCGAACCCTCGCACTTATCAGTGCAGTACTCGAAGTTGGCTTTCTCTCCGACAAACCAAAAACAAAAAACCGTCCTATTGGACGGTTTCGGGTTTGGCGGAGAGAAAGGGATTCGAACCCTTGATACCGGTTAGGGTATACACGATTTCCAGTCGTGCGCCTTAGACCAACTCGGCCATCTCTCCATGCGACTTCTATATTATAGCAAAGAAGTTATAAAAAGTCAAGAGCTTTTTTATCTTTTTTTGAGATAATTTCGTTATTTTTTTGAGAAGCAGGTTGGCATTTCGCTTCCCTGCTTCTCTTTTTATGTTTGTTTTACCATTCAGAACCTTCAGGTCTCAGGCGTTCCTCAAACCATTCGGGTTTTTCGTAAATTTTAGGATATTGTTCAGCGTTGTTTAGTATATCGTGGAAGAGCGTTGCGTCTTCATCGCAGAATGCAGGAATTACTTTAATTCCAAATGCGTCGCACATATTTCTAACTGCACCGTTGAGACAAATCGTACCACCGTTTACATCCGAGTCATCGGGCAAGCCGAGAGCAACTGGCGCCATCATCGAAACCTTTGCCATAGAAGCACCGTAAGGATTGTAGGAGAAGGCTCCTGTATTGGGATTCTTGCAAAGAGAAACCTTTTCCCTTGTTTTGCGGATTATTTCGGGAGCTTGGGCGATGATTTGGTCGCGAAGCACCTTTGCCTCCTCTGCCCCCTCGAATTTCTTGATGTTCCAAAGAATAGCCGACATCGTTGAGAAGGGATTGTAGAACTGACAGCAGAAGGTGATTTTATCATCGGAGAGTGCTGCGTTAATTGCGCTTTGAAGAGCGGCTCTGGAATCGGGAATCGGCTCTTCAAGTGCTGTATAAATCAGCGAAAGCTTCATTAAACCGTTAACCGAGTCGTAGTTTGTAACCTCTTGCCAAAGACCGTTGTCGGAACGCTGATTTTCCTTTAACCAATCGAAAAGAACTCTGACAAAATCATCGCCTGCCGCCTTTATCTGACGGGTTTGAGACTGGAGCATATTTCCGACCCAATAGGATCTTGTTTTAAGGTCGAAGGCTGCAAGATATTCCTTGAAAGCATCGATGTTTTGCAAAAAATCGGGTAAAGATGCCGACTTTGAGCCGTCCTTTTTTTTATCAAGAGGGGTGGGATACAAGAACTTTGCATCAAGGCTTTCCATTAAGGAAACTGCCCAGTTAAGGTCTCTGCCCCGCCTTGGAATATTGATTTTTCTGCCCCATTGAGGGTGATAAATATATCCGTTTTCGGGGTCTTGAAGGCTTTTTGTAAAGCTGACAAGCCTTTCTTTAATTTTATCGGAATAGGCTTCCTTTAAAGGTTTTCCAAAGGTGAGCCCCATTGCCGCCGTACAATGGAGCGCCTGAACTGTTGATTCAATGTCGGGGAGAAATCCCTTTGCATCCCTGCCCGACTGTGCGAAGTAAAATCCGCCGATTTCGGGGTCGTAAAGGCTGGCAAGCCAAATATAATAATTTTCATCAAATATATTATAAAGGTCGCGAAGCTCGTCGATAGCTTTATCTCCGAGGATAGGACGAACCTCTTCGAACTTTTCTTCACGCATTATTTTGCGCGCTTGCCTGCATTTTTCTAATCTTTCTTCGGTAATAACGTAACTCATTTTATATTCTCCTCAAATGTTTAAAAACTAATCCCAAGCGCTTCCTTCAGGCACTAGATAAGAATCAAACCAATCGGGTTTTTCATATATTTTCGGATGTTGCTCCGCAGAATTGATAAGCTCGTGGAAGAGCCGCGCATCTTCGTCGCAGAATACGGGAATAATCGGAATTCCAAGGGCTGCGCAAAGCTCGCGAAGCGTTCCGTTTATACAAATACAAGCACCGTTTATACCCGGATCGTTGAGTCCTCCAAGAGAAACCGGCGCCATTTGCGAACGTCTGCCATCGCCCTTTCCGTACGGATTGTAGTGATATCTACCTTCCGGGTCGCGGCAAAGAATAACCTTTTCACTTGTACGCTTTATAAGCTCTGTTGCATTTTTTAATACTACCGATCTGAGCTTGTCTGCCGCATCTTTTCCTTCAAATTTGTTAACGTTATATATGATCGATGACATTGTGGAGAATGGGTTGTAGAACTGACAGCAGAATACTATTTCTTGATTTGAAAGGGCTACTTGAATTGCGCTCATAAGTCCTTTTTCGGGGTTGGGGATGCGTCTGCCGAGAGCGGTATACATAAGAGCCAATTTCATAAGACCGTTGACCGAGTCATAGTTTATTACCTCTTGCCAAAGTCCGTTATCTTCCCTTTGATTTTCTTCTAGCCAATCGCAGAGTGTGTCTATAATTTCTTTTCCTGCAGCTTTGATTTGAATTGCTTGAGCTTGGAGCTGATTTCCAATCCAATATGAACGTTCAGAGAGATCGAATTGTTCGAGGTATTCCTTGAATGCATCGACGGATTTTAGATGTTCGGGAAGCCCTTCTGTTCCTTCGCCTTTAGTCAACCTTTCCATAGGTGTGGAATACAGCGATTTTGCGCCAAAGCTCTCAAGCAATCTAGTCGACCAACTCAAATCTCGGCCTCGTCTCGGTATATTTATAAGTCTTCCCCATTGAGGATGGTAGAAATAACCGTTTTCGGGATCTTGAAGGCTTTGTGTGAATCTAACCAGCGCATCGGCAACCTTTGAGCTGTAAGCTTCGCGCATAGGTTTACCGTAGGTCAAACCCATAGTTTGTGTAAAACTTAATGCTTGCATTGTGGATTCGATATCCGGCCCGAAACCATTTGTATCTCTTGCTGATTCGGAGAAATAAAATCCTCCTATCACGGGATCATACAACCCCGCAAGCCAAATGTAAAATCTCTCGTCAAAAATTTTGTAAAGTGAGAGCAGTTCTGCTACGGCTTCATCTCCTATAAAATCCTTTATGGAATTGAATTTTTCATCATACATTTGCGCTCTTGCTTGTGCTGCAAAAAGTATTTTAGATTGCATTTTAGTTGCGTCAATCATATTAATCTCCCGGTTGATAGTTAATTATTTTCTGTGCAGATTTTTTAAAATCAGTTCCAAGATGATCCTTCGGGAACAAGATATGAATCAAACCACTCCGGTTTATCATATATTTTGGGATACTGTTTAGCAGAATTTATAAGCTCATGGAAAATATCAGCGTCAGTATTGCCAAAGATGGGAATGCACTGAATACCAAGAGCATCACATAGCGCTCCGATCGTAGCGTTAATGCAAATGATAGCTCCGTTAACTCCGGGTTCGTTGATACCGCAAAGCGAAACCGGTGCCATTTGAGATCTGCGACCGTCTACCTTACCATAAGTGTTGTAGTGGAATAGTCCGTTAGGATCCCGACACAAAAGTATTTTTTTGCGTGTAGTGGCAATAAGCGGAATAGCCTTGCAGATTATCGTCTGTCTAAGGCTTTCTGCCTTATCTTTTCCCTGGAATTTTGCAACGTTTGCGATTATAGCACTTATTGCAGAAAGCGGATTGCAAACTTGAGAGCAGCATATTATTTTATTGTTTGAAAGCGCAACCTGCACCGCACTTTCAAATGCTTTTTCCGGATTTGGAATAGGACGGTCAAGAGTGATATAGGTAAGAGCGAACTTGGTAAGTGCGTTTACGGAGTCGTATGTCACCTTCTCTTGCCAAAGTCCGTTGTCCTCTCGTTGATTTTCTTCAAGCCAATTGCAAAGGTGGTCTACAATTTGATTTCCTGCAGCTTTAATTTGTATCGCCTGTGATTGGAGTGTATTCCCTATCCAGTATGGGTTTTTCATCAGATTAAACTGTGAAAGATATTTCTTAAAGGAATCAAGACTTCCAAGATGCTCTTGGAAGGGGTCTTTGTTATCGTCTCCTTTTAATTTATCCATAGGAGTTGGGTAAAGAGGCTTCACACCAAATGATGAAAGAAGCTCAACAGACCAGGAGAGATCTCTGCTGCGTCTTGGAATATTGATGTTTCTTCCCCATTGAGGATGATAAAAGAATCCGTTTTCGGGGTCTTGAAGTCCCTGTGTGAATTTTATAAGAGCCGCTTTTACCTTTTCGGAATAGGCTTCCTTCAGTGGCTTTCCGTAAGTAAGCCCCATTCTTTGAGTAAATCTTAATATCTGCATAGTTGATTCTATGTCAGGACCAAAGCCTTCGGCATCTCTTGCTGACTCCGAATAGTAAAAACCGCCTATTTCGGGGTCATATAAGTTGGTGAGCCAAACGTAAAAGCGCTCGTCATATATTCCGTAAAGCGAAAGCAGCGCACGACTTGCTTCTTCACCGAGTATATCATCAAGCTCTGTAAACTTTTCAAGATACATTTGTGCTCGGGCGCGAGCTGCAGAATTTAGCTTATCATATAATTCGGTTTTATCAATCATATAAGACTCCCAACTTGCGTTTAAATGTTACTCTGAATAATAGCCTATATAAACGTTGTCAAAGGCGACCCAATCGTTTGTATCAAATTGACGAAGTGTCAATCCTATCTTCTTAGAAGTTGTTGTTTTATCGTCGGCAGATTTAACTGTACAAGCGTATAAACCGTCAACGTATATTTTTATAGCTCTTGTTGATCCTTCAACGAAGCTTATAAACTTAAGATTATACCATTCGTTTTCGTTAAGAGAAATATTTTCTCCGTCTAAAATGGTTGACCACATTGTTTCGATTTTTCCGCTTCCGCCATCAAAATACACACTTGCAAGTTCCTCGCCATCATATATAACAACTTGGAAGCCGGCAACCTTTGTGTCTGTGGCGGTATAGTTCTTGAATCCACCAAATGCAATATCCATTTCAAGCAATATTGCGGTTTCCCCTTCCTTCTTGGAAGCAGGAAGCTCGAAGTTTAGAGTGTCTTGCACGTTGGTTTCGTTCTCTTTAACTTCTTTATAAAAATAAACGTATTTATCTTCGGTATTGCTAAGTACTGCCGATGCGGAGTTCGTTGAAACAACAGGAGGAACAAGGCCGGTGTATTTGTTGGAACTTTCAAAATATTCTCCATTGCCTCTTTCCCCTTTTATTTCGGGGAGATCAACGCTGTTTTCTATCTTGATGATAGGTTCTTTGTTGTCGATCATTCTGATAAATACCAGAGCGTCTTCCGGTGCGTACATCGGAACCTTGCTGACACCAAGGGACGTGAATAAATTTGAAATTATGCCGGTTGTAGCAATACAAGTAGCATTTACGTCACTTTCAGGTGTAAGCGAACATGCAACGGGAGCTTTTTGCGATGTGTTGCCGTTTTTAGTTTCGAAATATGAGAAACCGCCCTCTTGTCTTTTGTGAGTAATAAGCTTATCGTATGTAATATTGATAAGTTCGGGAGCTTTGCTTAAAATTACAGAACGAAGCGACTTTACAGCTTCTTGTCCTGCTGTTCTATTTGCAGAATGTAATATTTGACTGAAATTAACCCAGGTGTTGTATGTGTTACATACGTGCAAATCTCGATTATCGGTATCCGGAGTTAAGAGAATTTCGATGGTGCTGTATAAAGCAGCTTCAACGTTAGGAACAGCCTTGTTGTAATAAGAGTACGATGACGAAAGCTTCATAAAGCCGTTCATCGTAACGTAGGTTACTCCCTCACCCCAAAATCCCGTTTCTTCGTTTTGAAGCTCATTTAGATAGTTTATTAGGTAGTCGATATATTCATTTCCGGCAGCTTTGATTTCGTTATGCTGCGCTGCGAGAGTATTGCCGGAAGTATATGGATCGTCGTAAATATTTAGACCGATAATATATTCTTCCCACGCCTCGAGAGACTGAAGATGTTCCGGAATATAGGAATTTGCAGCTTTTACGGAAGAAACGGATAAAACGTAAGATTCTGTAAACGATTTTGTCAATGATGTTGGCGAAGCATAGCTGGGAGCTCCAAGCTCACCCGAAACACCGCCTGGAGTATTCCAATATGGCCTTCCGCCAAGAGCTTTAATAAGCTGAGTTGCCCAACCAAGGTCTCTTCCGCGACGAGCAACAATTATATCCTTGCCCCATTGAGGGTGATAAAAATATCCGTCTTCGGGACTTTGAAGATTTTTAGCAAATGAAAGAAGCTTTGCTTTCATCTCATCTGAAATAGCATTAACGTAAGAGTTGCCATATTCGGCAAACATTCCTGCTGTATTAAGATGATTTAAAGCTTGTACTGTTGATTCTATATCCGGAAGATAACCTTGATTATCTCTGCCGGAATTTGAATAGTAAAATCCACCGTTTTGAGGATCGTAAAGTCCGACTAACCACTCGTAAACCTCTGGTGAATACATAGAATACAGTCTGCGAAGTGCATCTGATACGTCTTTTCCAAGTGTTGCTTCTATTCTGTTGAACTCTTTTTCTTGAAGAGCATCTCGTTTGGAGTCGGCATATTCAATAACGTTATACACGTAATCAGCGACAACCCCGTCTTTATCGAATACAAGCTCTTCTTTATCTAACAATTCGGAATCAATATATTCGAGCGCCATATCCATAGCTGTATTCGAGGTAAATGCAAGAGCCATGGAATTTCCTTCGGCATAAATTAACCAACCGTCGTCTAAATGATCATTTATTTTTTCATTTAATTTATTATAGGCAGTGGTTGATAACTGTCGATTTGTTGCTCCGATCACAAATTCGTGTTCAACAACAGCGACAATATCGGTAGCAGATATTGAAGGTGTATCTGTTATAAATGAAATTTTGTAAATTAAATCTTCCGGATTAAAATTAAAACCGTCGGGAGTGACGATACGGAGTTGAATTCCTTTGCCCCAAACAGCTTTATTGTTTACCGGGAGTGAATTTGTATTATTATCGCTTGAATTATTATTCGATGAGCTGTTATTATCATTTTGAGAATTGTCGGTTTTATCGGACGAATCTCCGTTTGCACCGGGAGTATTCATGCAAGAGAACAATACAAAGCAGGATAAAACCAAGAAAAGTATTAGTGATGTTAATCTTTTTATGTTAATATTTTTCATATTGCTTATTTTTCTGTGTCCAAGGTGCATTTTGCACCCTGGACACTTTTTTTGTTAGTGTTTATTTTAAAAATACAGAATTTATTATGCGGCAGGATTTTCTGCTGCTTCTTTTGTTGACTTTTCTTTATATCCTATATAAAGATTGTCGTAGCAAATCTGTGTGGTCGATGAAGCTGCGCGAAGCTGAATTCCGAAGTAAGATGTGCTTGTATAAGCGGTTGCATCAAGACCTTTTATTGTGCCTACCATTATACCGTTGATATAAAGATCCGCGGTTACGCTTCCTTTGGTTTTTCCTTCGGGAATTGTGAGAGTTGTAGGATCTATCTCAAGGCGAATGTTATACCAATTCCCAAGAGTTAATTCCGAACTCATTCCTTCGAGTAGCTCAACGTTATTAAACTTAAAGGTCTCTGTATCGCCTGTTTTTGTATATCCCATATAGAAGTCGGCGGAGATGCCGTTTGCTCTGTATGAAAATACTATGGGAAGCGAGCCGTCGGGAGTTAAAACAGCCATATCGAACTCAACTATAGTTTTGTCTGATGAATTTGCCGCAGTACCGATACCGGCGTACTTAATAGTTGCGTGATAGTTTGTATTAACCGTGCCGTCTTCTTTGTACATAAGACCAGTCTTGTACGCATATGCAAATCCGTTAGCGTTGAACGAGCTTGTTACAAGATGGTTTGAAGTAACCGCAGGGCCTACGTCGTAATTTTCGTTAGCTCTTCCGTTTCCGGAATGTGGAATAATTGAGTCGAAATTAACAACGAAATCACCGGATGCAGCGGCGTTATAGTAAACGCCTGTTCCTCTTGTTCCCGTAATTTCGGGAGTCTTGGTTTCGGGTGTTGCACTATATTCATTACTGCATCTTGTGAATGATACGTTGTCATAATAGGTTGAATTAGCGAGAGATACGTGTGTTATTTCAAGATAACTTAAAGCGGAGGTGTCGGTAACGTTGCTTGATGAAAGATCTTCATAAATAAATACGTCATCAAGGAAGTACTGTGCCTTCCACTTTCCGTCAACTAGATACATCTCGATTCTGATATTTACCCATTTACCGGAGGTGTTCGAGCCGCCGATGTAGAGATAATTACCTTTGGAGTTGTCTCCGCCGTTGCACATTATTCTTATGTATCCTGCGCTGGATTCAGCTGAAGATTTTGCAAGAGAATACGCGTACTTGAATACCGGGACTCCTGCTTCGTTGTAGAAATAGTAGGTTGCAAAGTTGCCCGATTTTGACCCCGTAGTGTAATAGAAATCGGTTTCAAATACGTAACAGTCACCCTCGCTTCCCGACATAAGCGGAACTTTGGTTGTACCAACGCTAGCGCCGGTGCCGGTGGTCGTTACTTTAAGCACTTTATCACCCTCGTATTTTGCAGCGGGCGAATCCGCAACGGTGATTTGAAGCCCGGAAGCGTCGGTTACATTGGACGTGATACCTGCGTTAACGCCATCTTCAAAGGTTGCGAGGTCGTCCCCCTCCACTGCGGGAGGGAGAGGTGCCTCGTAGAGTCCGACAAGCTTGTAGTTATCGAAGTAAATAGCGCCATCTATAGAAGGATTCTTGGTCATATGAATTCTCGCAATTTTCGAGGGAACAATATCCGCCTCGGTAGCTGCGGTTTTCGATGTAACGGTAGCAATTTTATCATTGACTACGTAAACGTCAACAGACGGATAGAACAAGTCACCTGACTTTACAACGCGGTAAACGAGCTTAAGCTTGATTACTTCGTTCGTGTTTCCGAGAACCATTCCGGAAACACCGGAATGGTTTTCGTAAGAGGTAACCTTTCCGTCATTTGCCGTGATTGTAAAGCTTAATAGCTTAGCTGAGCTTGTTCTGAAAGTAAGACCGTAAGTTCCGTTTGTTGACTCTGCCGGTGAAATTACAATATCCGATTCAAAGACTAGGGTGTTCGCATTTGTCTCGTAACCCGATGGATAAAAGCTCCACTCGTTATTTCCGTTATTCTCTACTCCTTCGGGATAAGAAACCTTAAGACGCTTTGATCCAAGAAGTGTTTCGATTGCAAAGTCTACCTTGTATTTATCACTGGTTGTTCTTATGGTAGAAGGTATGGCGTCGTCTTCGAAATCGGTATATACGTCAACCGAAGGAACTATAGGATCGGGATCAGGTTCAGGATCGGGTTTGGGTGTTTCACCGCCCGACGGAGGTGTAACTACAGGCTCGCTATATTCCACGGTGGTATATCCTGTGTAGATATTATCAAGACCTACCCAAATATTTGAAAGAGAATTGTGAGTATAGAGATCAACTCTGTTTTCTGATGAGGTAGATGCATCGGCACCCCTGGTGTCAAAGGCATATACACCGTTGAGATAAACTTTAGCCCAAACTGCGCCCTCATAGTACCAATACTCAAATCTAAGGTTGTTCCATTCGCCCGCCTTTAAGGAAACAGCATTTCCGCCTACGGCAGAGCCTGCACCGGGAACGGTTACAGTTCCGTCTGCAGCGTTATACTTGAAGTAAACAGAGGTCTTACCGCCGTCCTGAGTGTAAAGAATAAATCTTGCGATAAGAGGGCTTGAGGTTACGTTATCAAATCCACCGAATATGATATCGGTTTCGAATACGTTGCCCTTTCTGGTTGTCTTCTCGTCACTTGTAAGCGCGTTAAAGGCGATCTTGACCTGTGTCTGAGATACCTGTCTGTAGGTGAGGAGATCAAACTTATCCTTTGTTATATAAGAGATAAGATTCGATGTGCTCGATGACGTAAGAGGGAGATCTGTGTCGGCATCGAATGAATATCTCTTTCCTGTCGCATCCGAATTAAATACTGCACCGCCAAGGTGTGTGCCTGTAATTCCCGAAGGAGAATCTACTCTGGTGGTGAGATCGGGAAGCCGCTCAGGCTCTTCGGGAACGGTTACACCGCTTGCGGGAAGGTAAGCCTTATCAGCATATCCGATATAAAGATTATCGTATGCGATCCAAGCATTCTCCGAGATATTCTGGAGATAAATAAGCGTATCGTTTTTATTATTAACCTTAACGTCAACCGCCTGTATATCACAAGCAAATATACCATCAACGTAAACCTTAACGAATATTGCTCCGAGATAAGCCATATCGGAGAGATAGTAAAGCTCAAATCTCACGTTGTACCATTTATTTTGCTCGAAGGAGAAGCTCTTGTCTGCTCCCGTTGCGTGCGGGAAGTAGATATCGCCATCCGAATTGGTTCCGAAATAGATCGATGCTGTGAAATTATTGCCTCTTACAGCAAAGAACGCAGAGTAAGCCTTTCCTGCAGGAATATTTCCGACCGCAAGGTCGGTTTCAAGAACGTACATAAGATCATTTGCTGAAGGAATCGCAGGATTCGAATAAACGAGATATTCGTTCGCCAAGGACTGATTAGTGTTATAGAACCAAACGTAACCGTCCTCTGTTATATAGGTCTTGGACATACTGCCCGACGTGGCGGGAACAGGCTTAGGCGTATTGGCATCATAGCCGAACTTGCTTCCGGTAGAAGACGAGGAATTGAAATTGGTTCCTCCGGTGTGAGTTCCGCTAATTGTGGGAAGTCCTTCGGGTGCGGGTTCTTTAAATGCTTCATATACCTTATTATCGTATCCGTAATAAACGTTATCGTAAACGATAGTTCCCTTAGGAGCTGAGGATTGAAGCTGGAAGGTGAATTTAGATCTTGAGGTAGTGTACGAGCTAAAGTACTTTACGTCAACACCGTTAAGCTCTGCAGCATACTCACCGTCAACAAACACTTTGATTCTAGCTTGTTTGTTTGAATATTTGCCGATAGGATAGTATTCAAATCTTAAGTTGTACCATTTACCCTGCTCTAACGGCTCAAACTGAGATTTTTCAGCCATGTTTGAGAAGCCAATCTTCGAATTTGCATCGGAAGTAAAGTACAAATCAGCTGCTCCGTAATATTCAGCCATGGTAATTTTCATAAAGTTACCGGCTTTTGCGGGAATATTTTCGAAGTATGCATCGAATTCAAGAACTGTAACCGGATTTTGATATGCAAGTTCGTTCTTGGATTTTTCCAATGCATTGGTTATCATGTAAGTGTGAGCTGTTGATGCACCGGTTCGGTAGAATGCAAGATATCTGTCGGTTTTATCGTCCGGATTCTTGAGATAGTAATCGTTACCGGGACCAGAATCTACAAAAGGAAGATATATTCTTTCACCGTTGAAGTTCAGTCTTGTTCCGAGCTTATCGGAGGTGTAATAAACGCCTTGGCCACTCGGTTTTTCTGTTACTGTTATTGCATCATCAGGAAGCGGTGCTTCGGGTATTTCGATTCCTTCATAGTTTGCAATAAATTCTTCTGCACGAATATTATCAAGATAAAGCTCGAAATTAACCTCTCTTGCGTAGTTGATAGTACAACCGTGAATTGCTTGAGAAACAACCTTACCGTTGGAACCGGTGTAAGAACCTTCACTTACAGCAACTATTTCACCGTCAATTGAAATTACCGCATGCTTAACCCACTCACTTGCGGTTGAACCTTCGGGAGTGATTTTTGCTTCGTAAAGGTCAATTTTGAGGTTAACCCACTCGCCTACGGGGATAGCTTCAACAAGTTTTGCTTTGATGCCGTCGGTGCCGGGATATTTATCATAAATTCTAATATATTGCTTACCGTCAGATCCGTTGTATGCCTGTAATAGAAGTGTCAACGCTGAGGATGGGTTGGTCGACTCATTAAGCTCGGATACAAAGCAAATCTCGGCAAAGGTTTTATTCTCGGTGTCCGTAACCATCATATCAAAGGACAACGAATACATATTACCCCTCATTACCGTGTTCTTAATTTCAATGTAAGAATAGCTGTAATGAGGAACGCTGGACCATACACCGTCGTGAATGTAGCTATTGATTTTCATAGCCTTGTCGCTTACGCTGGAAGGCTTGGGATCTTTAACTACAGATGCTCCAAAGAATTTGTAAACACCATTCTGCTCGGTTTTATCCAGCACAATGTTGGTAATTACGTCCGACGGCATATTTTCAACGCCTAGATGATAATCGTTCTTTGTATATCCGTCAAAGGTTTGTGTTTCAACATCGGGAGCTGAATTTTTAATAACGGGAGTAAGATCGCTCAAAACTTCAAGGAAGTAATCCATATCCTCTTCGTTATAGAAGTTAATGTTTTGAACTCCGAGAACAGAGAACATCTGATTAGTTGTACCGGTTGTTACTATACTTGTAGCGTTTACACCACCGAGAATTCTGAGTCCGGGGCTTACGGGAGCGCCCTGGGATGCTGCGCTGTATGCTTTTTCGTGATAGGAGAAGGTTCCGTCGGGCTGAAGATGAGTGAAATACTTATCGTATGTAATATTGATAAGCTCCGGAGCTTTTTCGCGAAGAACCGCGCGAAGCTCAGCTATCTTCTCTTTTCCGCCCTCAACCTTGGAAAGCGAGGTGAAAATCTGTCCGAAGTTTACCCAACAGTTATACGTATTACAAACGTGGAGGTCGTGAGCTTCTGTATCCGGTGTAAGAAGTATATCAATCGTACTGTAGAACGCCTTTTCAACGTTGGGAATAACTCTTCCGTAATAGGAGAATGAATAGGACAGCTTCATAAAGCCGTTCATGGTTACGTAGGATATTCCATCTCCCCAGAAGCCGGTTTCCTGGTTTTGATTATTGGTAAGATAGCTCGTAAGGTAATTGATATATGTATCGCCTGCATTCATGATCTCGTGATGCATAGCCGCAAGCGTGTTACCTGCGGTATAGGGATCGTTAAGAATGTTTAGCTCATCAATATAAAGCTTCCAGGCGTCAAGACTTCTTAAGTAATCGGGAAGATAACTGCTTGAGGAAGCGGGAACGATCATCGAAACGGCCAAAGCTGCAGATGAGGTAAGCTTACCTGTGAGCTTTGCGGCAGGAAGAGTTGCGTTTGCACCGGGAGCGCCAAGTTCTCCTTTTACACCACCGGGAGTATTCCAATAGGGTTTTCCGCCACACTCGGAAATAAGCGACTGTGCCCAGCCGAGGTCACGGCCGCGTCTTGCCGCAATTATGTTAGTTCCCCATTGAGGGTGATAGAAATATCCGTCCTCGGAGCTTTGAAGACTCTTTGCAAATTTAAGAAGCGCAAGCTTATCCTCTTCAGAGAATACATTCTGCCATACACCGCCAACGGTATCAAACATACCGCCGCCGTTGAGATGATGAAGCGCCTGAACGGTTGATTCAATATCGGGAAGGAAACCTACTGTATCTCTACCGTCGTTATCGTGATAGAAGCCCGCACCGCCGCAATAAGGAGTATTTTGACATTCGTCAACACTTTCGGATAGACCGGTGCATATACAAATGTCAGGTTCATAGAGGTTTGCAAGCCAGATGTAAACTCTATCATCAAACATAGAATACAATCTCTGGAAGGCTGTTGCCGTTTCAGCACCAAGTTCTTCTTTTATACGAGCGAATTCTTGCTCTCTGTATTCTCTTCTCGCTTCCGCGGCTCTTTCGGAGAGTATAAACTTATCCTGTGCTACAACTCCGTTTTCGTTAAAGGTAAGAGCGGTTTTATCAAGCCAGTTCTCTTTAATAAATTCCGCTGCCTCGGTAAGACCTGCATTCGAGGTGTACGCAACCGCAATAGATCCGTCTTTGAAGTATGCAACCCAACCGTGTTCGTCATTATCGGTATTGACGTAGCTGTACAAAGCGCGCTCCGCTGTGCGATAAAGTTCACGGTTAGCCTCACCGAATATGAATTCGTTAGGCATAGCTTCGGTATCATCTGTGGTATAAACAGGAAGCGTGTCCGTATTCCAGGAAATTGCTTCGTATATGTCCTCCTCAGATAACTTTGCATTGTCTTTTACAAGGATTTTTGTAACAATACCGTTTCCCCAAACTTTATTTGATGCATTATCGGGTAAAGTATTATCTTCGGACTGATTGTTGTTATTTGTCGTATTATCCGATGAATTATTATCATTGCTTGACGATTGATTGTTTTTTTTATTACAAGCGAACATCGCAAGAGACGACAGAATAATAACAATCAAAAGTATAAATAGCTTTTTAATCATTTCATACCCCTTCCTTTCTTGTATAGTTTTTTGTGGGGATTTTTAAATAAGCCGCACGGCAGCGAGTGCCGCGCGGCTTTGCTTAAGTAATTTGATTATCAGTCAGCCTCTTTAGTAGTAAGAACGAGGTTGTCATAGCTGAATTTAACGGTAGCATCGGTGTTTCTGAGCTGAATGTTCATCTGGTTAGAGTAACCACTACGATACTTTGCATCAAGTGCGTTTACACTACCCTCAAGCTGACCGTCCATATAAACGTCAATGGTAGCGGCAATGGCAGTAACTTTGCCTGATTCATCGAGGGTTGCAACCCTTGTGATTTCAAATCTGAAGTTGTGCCACTCGTTAAGGTTGAAGTATGCAACTTTTCTGCTGAAGTCGGTGATATACATCTGTCCGCTTGCTGCATCGTAACCGAAGTAAATGTCACCTGACAGCTCATCTACGATAGAGGAGATAACAATGGGAAGGCTTATGGAGGGAGAGCTTACCGCAAGATCCATCTCAATTATGGTTTTTTGAGCCTTAGTCTTGTCGGTCTTAGAGCCGGGAATAGCATACTTAATTGCGCCGTGGTTTTCAGCAGTTTCCTTCATGAGAAGTCCGTAGCCGTTAGCGTTATAAGCATTGATAGAGTTCTTATAAGAAGTGGGTCTGGGACCGGTATCGTCGTCGTTGTATCTACCGTTTCCGTTCTGAACGAAGTCTAGGTCAAAGTCAACGATCTTATATCCCGAGGTATTCTGCGCTACACTGTTAAAGTAAACGCCGGTGCCGGTAGTTCCGCTAATAGTGGGAGCCGCTGTTTCGGGAGTTGAGCTGTAAGCCTTGTTCGTTCTAACGAATCTTACGTTATCGAAGTAGTAGGTATAGTCTTTTGCGGAGTGAGAAATTTCAAGATAGGAAAGAGCTGTGCCGTCGGTTTTTTTACTGGAGGAAAGGTCCTCGAAAATGAATACGTCGTTGTAGAAGTACTGAACTCTCCAAGATCCGCCGGTATAATAAAGCTCGATTCTGTAATTTGACCACTCGTCAGCAAAATCAAGAGCGCCAAAGTATGCGTAGTTGTTGGTTCCGCCGCTGTTTGCCATCATTCTCCAGTATCTTGTTCCCTCGGAGCCATTCTGGTGACCGTAGCTTGTTGTGTTGATAGTAACATCGTTTTCGTTTTTGAAGTTAAAGTTTGCAAAGGTGCCGTATACAGACTGGGTTGCGTAGTAAACGTCTGCTTCAAATACATAGCAGTCGCCCTCTTCACCGTTCATAAGATCAATTCTGGTTATGCCGGTGCCGAGAGGAGTAATCTTGAGAGCCTTGTCGCCCTCGTACTTAGCTGCGGGAGCGTCTGCAACGGAAACAGAGAGTGTGCTGTCGGCGGTGGGTGTTGTGGTGATGAAGGGAGAGGTTGCACCCTTATCGAAGTTGTCGCTGCCGAATCTTACAGCGGAATTTGCAATAATGTGCTTGTCGGCAACGGTGATTGTTCCGTTGTTTTCGAGAACGTCGGTAACAAGTGCGCCGTCTGCGGTTTTGTAGGAAATATCCCACTCTGCGTAGTAGCAATCCTCAACTGCGCCCTGGTAAGAAAGGACTGCGGATGCGCCGGGCTTAAAGATACCTGCGCTGAAGCTGTAGGTTTCGCCGTCAATTTCAACTGTGTCAACCACTGCACCCTCTGCGTTTACGTAGAAGTAATGAGCAGGAGTGTCGTCAGTATTATAATTAAGAACTTTCTGCGCTGCAGTACCGTAACCTATAACGTGGTTGTAAAGATCCTTTTGATCGTCGGTAATACCTGTGTCCTTGTAAAGACGCTTGTAGCAGTATTCAACAACGCTGAATCTGGACATATTACTTGCATACTCTGCTCCGTCAGCCGAAACGATAAGCTGAGCGTAGATAATCTCGGGCATAAACTTGGGAGCAATACCGGGAGATTTAAAGATATTATATGCATCGGTGTTGCCGTTTACGGTAACGTTGTCAACGTAATATTCTTCGGTTGCGTAAACGAGAGCGTACTCGCCTTCCTCGTTTTTAGCATAGAAGTTCATTTTCATAGCATCGGGGGTGACGCCGGTAACTTTGGTTGCGTAAAGAATGGAAATGTTATCTCCGTATTCAAGGTTGTTAAAAACGATTTCAACATTAGGTTCAACAGTTTCCTCCGCACTTATGGAAAAGCCGATAAAACAGCCCATAAGCAGAAGTGCACTGATGGCGAGAGTGAAAATTTTAATAAATTTGCTTTTCATTGTGTTTCTCCTTTTAGTTTGTTATGTAAATAATTTAAGTCCAACCGTTAGAGTCTGTGTTTGTATCATCCTTTTCATCAAATTGCCAGTTTGACGTTGTTATAACGTCAGATTTGACAAGCTCGGTGATTTCTATCTTAACCGAGACGTATTTTTTTAATTCGTTCATTAAACTCCCTCCCCTTGTGAATTTAATTTAAAATAATCAAATTTAAAAGTTGTTTGTGCAATATGCACAACCCTTTTTGTTCGCATTGAACAAAGCAAGAAAAACAATTAAACTAAACGATGTTACATTTTAATTATAACACATATTAAAATTCATTTCCTTAAATTTCTTGATATATTTCACCGTGATTTCTTTGAAAAATTGATATTTTTGTTTAATTTTACTTTTAGAATGTTT
>JAZTXO010000014.1:0-17093 GCA_045636445.1 Eubacteriales bacterium
CAACCATAACGAGAGCGTCGTATTCGTCAGCGAGGTCGCATATGCTCTTAAGGTCGGCTACCGTACCGTCCATAGAGAACACGCCGTCTGTAGCTATAAGCTTTATGCGGGCATCCTTCGCTTCCTCAAGCTTCACTCTCAAGTCCTGCATATCGTTGTTCTTATATCTGAATCTCTTCGCCTTGCAGAGTCTTACGCCGTCTATAATGCTGGCGTGATTAAGCTCGTCGCTGATTATGGCATCCTCCTCGCCAAGCAGAGTCTCGAAGAGACCGCCGTTCGCGTCAAAGCAGGAGGAATAAAGGATCGTATCGTCAGTACCGAGGAAGCGACTGACCTTTTGCTCAAGCTCCTTGTGAAGCTTTTGAGTTCCGCATATAAACCTTACCGAAGAAAGGCCATATCCGTAAGTATCGTAGCTCTTTTTCGCGGCTTCGATTACCCTTATGTCGTTTGCAAGTCCGAGGTAATTATTCGCGCACATGTTTATTACCTCTCTTCCGTCAAAGAGAGAAACCTTTGCCCCCTGGGGAGAGGTTATGACCTTTTCACCCTTTGTCAGCCCTGCCTCGTCAATTTCCCGACAGGTGTTTTCAAAATATTTAAGTGCAGTTTTCATTTTCTAGTTTCCTCCGTTAAGATTAGTCCAATCAAGGATCACCTTGCCGCATTTTCCGCTGTTCATTGCCGCAAAGCCCTCCTCGTAATCTCTTATATCCATTCTGTGAGTGATAATTTCCGAAATATCAAGTCCGCCCTGAAGCATTGCCGACATCTTGTACCAGGTTTCGTGCATTTGTCTGCCGTAAATGCCTTTTACGGTAAGTCCGTTAAAGATTATCTTCGACCAGTCTATTTTCGTGTCGCTTTTAAGAAGTCCGAGCAGGGCGATCTTTCCGCCGTGGACCATATTATCTATCATTGTGTTGAAGGCTATCTCGCTTCCTGACATTTCAAGACCTACGTCAAAGCCCTCTTTTATAAGTATTTTTTTCATTATACCCGAAAGGTCCTCTTTTGCGGTATTTACGGTGTATTTTATTCCCAGCTTTCTCGCAAGAGCAAGGCGATCGTCGTTTATATCGGTGATAACAACGTTTCTCGCTCCGACGAACTTGCATACCGCGGCAGCCATAATGCCTATGGGGCCTGCGCCCGTTATTAAAACGTCCTCACCGGTGAGATTAAAGGAAAGGGCGGTATGTACCGCATTGCCGAAGGGGTCGAAGATAGAATACATTTCCTCGGGAATTCCGGGCTCGCACTTACGGACGTTTTCCTCGGGAATTACCAGATATTCCGCAAAAGCTCCGTCACGGTTTACGCCTACTCCTACGGTTTCTTTACAAAGGTGACCGTTTCCCGCAAGGCAGTTTCTGCATCTTCCGCATACTATATGTCCCTCTCCCGAGACAAGCTCGCCAATGCTTCTGCCCTTGACGTTTTTACCGATCTCCACGATTTCTCCAACGTATTCGTGACCTATTACACGGGGTGTCTGTATGGTTTTTTGCGACCAGGCGTCCCAATTGTAAATATGCAGATCGGTTCCGCAAATTGCCGTCTTGTGAATTTTTATTTTAACCTCAGTGTCACCGCATACAGGCTCGGCAACGTCCTCAAACCACAGTCCCCTCTCGGGATATTTTTTTACGAGAGCCTTCATTTTATTATTTCTCCTTATTGAAATTTTTAACAGCGCATTCAAGCTGTGAGATAAACCGCTTTGTAATTTCCGACATCTTTCTGTTATCGTTAAGAATGTAACCGATAATATATTTTTCCTCGCTTTCGAGAGGGACGCTGACTATATCTCCCTTATTAAGGGCGGAGGGCATAATTCCCGTACCTATGGTGTAGGAGTCGGTTATCATAAGCAGATTCATAAAGGTTGCTCTGTCGCTTATCTCTATATGCTTACTCGGAGTCAGACCGTCGGCTATTTCCTCCGTAAAGAATGGTGTTTCATGCTCTCCCTGCTCGTAAGAAACGTAAGGGTAATCTTTAAGGTCGAAAATCTTTAAGCTTTCGCTCTCGGCAAGAGGATGGCATTTCCTGAAAAACACGTGGGGCAAAGCTTCAATAAGAGTAACGAAGGAAATCTGCTTTTTACCTAAATAACGCTTCATTATATCAAAGTCACCCTGCTTTATCGCAAGTATGCCGATGTCGGCAGAAGCTCTTTCAACCTCTCTTATAACGTTGTAGGTCTCTATCTCCTTTATCGAGAATTTATACCTGTCAAGCTCTGCGCTCTGCAAAAATTTGCCAAAGACGTCGGCAATAAAATCGTAGTGCTGGGTAACTATATTAAGTCTTACCGCGTTTTCACCGTCATTATATCTTTTTCTGACAAATTCGTCACTTTCGGCGATTTGAGCCGCGTATTTTACGAATTCCGCGCCGTCATCAGTAAGGTAAACTCCTCCGGAGGAGCGCTCGAATATTTTTATATTCAACTCCTGCTCCAGCATCTTTACGCTGACCGAAAGAGAGGACTGGGCAATAAAGAGCTGCTTTGCCGCCTCGCTGAAAGATCCTGTTTTAGCTATTTCAAGAACGTATTTACACTGCTGTATAGTCATAGACTTCTCCTTATCCCTATGAAAAAATACCATTAAGATTATATCATAAAGCCTATTCTGTGGCAAATACAAACAAACTATTACCGCCGTTCAAAAATTTTAATAGCCTATTTTATATTGACACATGGTTAAAAATGTGTTATACTACGAAAAAAAGATTGGAGCTTGTTATGCTTAAGACTGAAATGAAAAACATAATGATAATAGGCGACAGCTATTCTACCTTCCGCGGATATATTCCCGAGGGATACGCTATATATTACGACGAAAATTCGGGTACTGACGTATTTAAGGTGGAAAACACCTGGTGGCACAGATTTGTCAGTGAAACGGGAGTAAACCTCGTGCTTAACGACTCCTGGTCGGGCTCTACCGTTTGCTATACCGGCAGACAAACTCCCGAATACGGCTACCGTTCCTCCTTTGTAAACCGTATGCACCTTATGATAAAGGATAATTTCTTTAAGGAAAAGGAAATTGACACAGTATTTGTTTTCGGCGGCACTAACGATTCCTGGCTTGACACTACTCCCAAGGGTGAAATTCAGCTTTCCGATTGGAAGGAAGAGGATCTTTACTCTACCCTGCCCGCAATCTGCTATATGGCTGCAACCTTAAGAAAAGAACTGCCCGATGGCAACGTTGTGTTTATAATCAACACCGATTTGCAGCCTAAAATCAGCGAAGCGATTAAGGTTGCCTGCGACACCTTCGGCACAAGCTACGTGGAGCTTGAAAACATTGACAAAACCTCCGGCCACCCCACAACTCTCGGCATGGAGCAGATAAAGGAGCAATTAAGACGCGCTCTTGGAATTTAATCCACCCGCATCAAAACCCCCTCTTGCAATTTCTTGCAAGAGGTTTTTTGTTAGTATAAACAACTCCGTTTACAGTCTATTTAGTCCTCGAACCGTCAAAATTGCAAACAAAGGAGTACAAATTGTTACTTTTTATAACAGATACGTTGTCTGCCGATCCAAGTAAAGGGGGAAATCGTTATAATAATTAATCAGATTTCCTACACCATCATAGATAAATGATGCTTTATCAAAAAATCAGGTCAACCCTAAACAAACCCCAATGCTCCTTTAATATCTTATCACCGTCCAATTTAACGGTAAGCAAATCTTCCGGCGCTCCGCAAAAAACTTTTTTGACAAACTCATCATTTACATCTGTCAACCAGGTTTCGGATGGATTTTAGCCTTAGAGACGGTAAAATACGCGATTTATACAAACAAAAACTCTTTCGCTTGTTGATATTTAACGATAAGAAAACCAAGGCGCGGCGGAGCGAGCCTTGGTTTTCTTATATTCGGCTATTAATTAGCTTTTTGTAGTATTCATACCCTTTCTGGTAAGGGAGATACGGCACTTCTTGGTGTCAACGTCCTTGATTCTTACCTCAATTACGTCACCTGTCTTAAAGAGCTCGGAGGGGGGCTTGATGAAGCGGTCAGACATTTCGGAAATGTGAAGAAGTCCGTCGTGGTGAACGCCAATGTCAACGAAGCAACCGAAGTCAACAACGTTTCTTACAGTACCTTTAAGCTGCATATCGGGCTTTAAGTCGTTAATGTCAAGAACGTCGGTGGAAAGAACGGGTGCGGGAGCGTCGTCACGAATATCTCTGCCGGGCTTTTCAAGCTCGGAAATAATGTCCTCAAGAGTAGGCTCACCGCAGCCAAGCTCTCTTGCAAGCTTTGCTACACCGTACTGCTCTGCCTTGAATCGGAGAAGAGTGAGTTTGCCTGCTCTTACGTCCTCGGTAGAGAAGCCGAATCTCTTAAGAAGATCCTCGGCAATTGCATAGGACTCGGGGTGAACGCCGGTAGCGTCAAACACTTCCTTACCGTCGTGAATACGAAGGAAGCCTGCGCACTGGGTAAACGCCTTGTCACCGAGCTTCGGAACTTTAAGAATCTGCGCTCTGGACTTAAATTCGCCATTTTCTTCTCTGTATTTTACGATATTCTTTGCAACGGTGGTATTGATGCCCGAAACGTAGGAAAGAAGCGAGTAGGAAGCGGTGTTTACGTCAACGCCAACTCCGTTTACGCATCCCTCAACAACGCCGCCGAGAGCCTCGGTAAGACGAGCCTGCTTCATATCGTGCTGATACTGACCTACACCGATTGCCTTAGGCTCGATTTTAACAAGCTCTGCAAGGGGGTCCTGAATTCTTCTTGCGATAGAGATAGCCGATCTCTGCATAACGTCAAAGTCGGGGAACTCCTCGGTTGCAACCTTGGAAGCCGAGTAAACAGACGCACCTGCCTCGGAAACGATGGTGTACTTTACGGTCTTGGGACAAGCGGGGTCGCGGAGAGTATTTGCAATAAACTGCTCGGACTCTCTTGATGCAGTACCGTTACCAATAGCGATAACGTCAACGTTATGCTTATTTATAAGCTTAAGAACGATAGCCTTTGAGCCTTCGATATTCTCTCTGGGCTTTACGGGATAGATAACTGCGGTATCAAGCACCTTACCGGTCTTGTCAACAACCGCAAGCTTACAGCCGTGAGCATAGCCGGGGTCGTAGCCGAGAACGGTTTTGCCCTTAAGGGGAGCTGCAAGAAGAAGGTTACGAAGGTTTTCGGAGAAGACCTTCAAAGCACCCTCGCAAGCATCATCAAAGAGGGTTGTACGAACTTCCCTCTCGATAGCGGGGAACAAAAGACGCTCGTATGCGTCGGTAATGGTAGCCATAAGTCTTTTAAGGGCGGGAGACTCTTTGTTGGTAACGACCTTGGAAACGAGCTGAGCTATTCCCTCTTCCTCGTTAAGAGTTACTGCAACCTTAAGGAATTCTTCCTTTTCACCTCTGTTGATAGCGAGAACTCTGTGTCCTTTAAGCTTCTTAATAGGCTCGGAGAAATCGTAGTAGGTTTCGTAAACAGAGGTTTCCTCGGTAGTGCCCTTTGCAGTCAAAGAGCCGTTCTTCATAGTGAATTCACGGAGCATCTTTCTGATTTCGGCATTGTTGGAAATATCCTCTGCAATAATATCGGAAGCTCCTGCAAGAGCTGCTTCTGCGTCGGGAACAGCCTTGTCCTTTTCGTCAGAAATAACGATGAACTGCTCGGCATACACCTCAATTGAGGGATCGTATGCATCTCTCTGCTCAAGAATGTAGTTAGCAAGAGGCTCAAGTCCCTTGTCTCTTGCAACAGATGCACGGGTTTTTCTCTTCGGTCTGAAGGGAAGATATATATCTTCAAGCTCAACGAGGGTTTTTGCATTGTTAAGCGCAAAGGTAATTTCGGGAGTAAGCTTTTCCTGTGCTTCGATAAGCGAGGAAATTTCAGCTCTTCTCTCGTCCATTTTGCGAAGGTAGTTAAGTCTGTCGTTAAGATCACGAAGAGTTGCGTCGTCAAGTCCTCCGGTTACTTCCTTACGGTATCTTGAAATAAAGGGAATGGTGTTGCCCTCGTCGATAAGCGCAACGGTTTCCTTTACCTGCTCTTCTTTGATTTTAAATTCCTCTGCTAGGGTCTTTAAGATGTCCATTTTAAACTCCTTTGAAATACATACCACAGTTGTGGCAAAATTGAAATACAAGCCGCTGCCACGGCAAAATAAAACTATTTGTTTGCGTTTTCGAGAACCTTTATTTCCTCGTCGGTAAGATATCGCCATTCTCCACGTGACAAACTTCTGTCAAGAGGAATTGTTGCAAATTCTATACGTTCAAGACTCGTAACTCTGTTAGAAGTAGAGGCTATCATACGCTTTATCTGATGATATTTTCCCTCGGTAAGAGTTATCTCCCCCGAAAGTCTGTCCTCGGAAAGCGAAAGCTCGGCGCTTTTACATTCATAACCGTCGGCAAGAGTTACTCCGTTCTTGAAATGCTCTTCAGCACCCTTTACAAGAGGCTCTGCGGCGGTAAAGAAATACACCTTTGAAACGTGCTTTTTAGGCGAAAGCAGAGAATGTGCAAGCTGACCGTTATTCGTCAGTATCATAAGGCCGGTAGTATCTCTGTCAAGCCTTCCCACCGGGAAAAGCTCCTGCCGTCTTAGCTCCTCGGGAAGCAGCTCGGTAACGTAAGGCAAACTTTTATCGTCTGTTGCACTAACGTAGCCCTCGGGCTTGTTTAACATAACGTAGGTATATTTGCGGTAAACTATCTCCCTGCCTTGAAAAACAACTCTTGATTTTTCGGGGTCAATATGCTTTGATGGGTCTTTAACGGGTGTGCCGTCAACGGTTATCTGCCCTGCTTTTGCGGCTCTTGCAGAGTCGCGTCTTGATGCAACTCCGGCATCCGAAAGAAACTTGTCTAAACGCACTCTAAAACCGCCTTTCGTTTTCATTTTCACAAAACACGCTAGTGTAAATTATAGCACAAAACGAGCCGTTTGTAAAGAGAAAATTTTTGCATTAAAGATTTTTTTACATATTGCCGAAAACGAGAGATATTTGCGGTTGACTAGAGCGGAGAAATAAGATATAATAAACTAAAAGGAGATGAAAATATGGATTTAATAAAACAACCTTATTGCATTTATGACGAAAAAGCAAGTTTTGAATACGCGAGGGGCTGCTTCAGAGTATATCTGCCTCGAAAAAACGGCTTTGTAAACTTTAATATTATTCATTCGGTGAGAGAGAATATTTTTGCCGACACTTGGCGTCTCGGTCAGGCTTTCGGATATGATGATAACCTTGAAAACGAGTATCCCTTAACTCCTTTCGGTGCAGAGTGGGATATGGCGGTGATGATTGACGGAAGAGACGATTTTATAGGCGGCTCAAACCACGGTGACGAGATTTTCACATCGGCAAAGCTCTTCCTTGACGGCAAGGAAACCGAAATTACCTCTCTTACAAATCTTACTTCCTTCACAGAGGCAAGATTTTGCACCGAATCTTTCGGTCTTGACCCTGCCGACCACCAAACCAAGGTGCTTATTCACAAAAAGGAGCATTTTATCACCGCCGAAGGCATAAAAAACGCGCAAAGCGTTGAATTTCTTGGGGATTATCTTATGCAAAACTCCTATCTTGCTATGATGCCTCCTATAAAGACGCTGACCGACAGCTATTTTACCGACAAGGACAAGACTCCGAAGAAAATCAACGGTCAGGTTCTTGAATTTGGAGCAAAAAGCGCTACCGTTTTCGGTGAGGAGTCAAAAATCTCCTTTACTATGTCAATCCCCGAATATCCCGACCTTAAATCCTCCGACCGTTTTCTTATAACCGACAACGGCGGCGGCGCTTACAACAAAATGTACTTCATCGCCTGCAAGGGACAAGAGGTAAAGCGCGGTGACAAATGGAACTCGGTGACAAAATACGAAATAACGGTTGGATAAATCTGTACCCTTGACAAGAATACCTATTATATAGTATAATTGTAGAAGTTTTAACAATGTTAAAAATGAAAGGAATAATCATGTCTAATACCGATCAAAAATACGAGGCTCTGTTTACCCCTTGGAAAATAGGTAATGTAGAAATCAAAAACCGTATAGTAATGTGTCCTATGGGCGGCACTTCGCTTTTCGGTTGGTTTGAGCTTGGCGGCGGTGGCTTTGATAAAGAAGCTGCAAAGCTCTTTATTGAAAGAGCAAACAACAACGTAGGACTTATAATTCCCGGAATTGCTCCCCTTCGAGACACATTCTGGGGCAAGTGGCTTTGGCAGAATGAGAAGATGTTCAAAGACCTCAAAGTATTTATGGATGAAATACATAAGACCGGCGCAAAGCTCTTCATTCAGCTTACTGCCGGCATGGGACGCCCTTGGGCAATAACCGAGCTTGTAGGCCCTCTTCATAAAAACAAATTTACTCGCGCGCTTATAAAGCCTGTAATCGACACCTCCCACGAGCTTGCCTGCCCCTCCGAGCAGCCTGCAAGATGGGCACCCGACATCACCTGCCCCGAAATGACCAAGGAGCAGATACAGGAAATCATTGAGGCGTTTGCAAAGACGGCAAAGCTCTGTAAGGAAGCCGGTGTTGACGGTGTTGAGGTTCATGCGGTTCACGAGGGTTACCTTCTCGACCAGTTCGCTATCGAATTTTACAACAAACGTACCGACGAATACGGCGGAAGCTTTGAAAACCGCTACCGTTTTGCGGCAGAGGTGGTTAAGGCTATTAAAGAATCTTGTGGAAACGACTTCCCCGTTTCGCTCCGTTACTCGGTTGAATCAAAGCTTAAAGGCTTCGCCAAGGGCATCGTTCCCGGTGAAGATGCAAAAGAGCTTGGCCGTACTATGGAGGAATCCGAAAAGGCGGCAAAATACCTTGAGGAAGCAGGTTACGATATGCTTAACGCAGACAACGGAACTTACGACTCCTGGTATTGGGCGCATCCCCCGATGTATATGCCTCAAAACTGCAACCTTGACTCTGTTTCTCATATTAAGAAATTCGTTAATATTCCCGTGGTTTGCGCAGGCCGTATGGAACCCGACGTGGGAGCAACCGCTATTATGGAGGGCAAGATAGACGCTATCGGAATTGCCCGTCAGTTCCTTGTTGACCCCGAATGGATAACCAAGCTTATCGACGACAGAATTCAGGACATCAAGCCCTGCATCTGCTGTCATGCAGGCTGCTTCAATTTCTCATCATCAAAGGGCCATTACAACACCCAGGATCTTACAGACACAATGGGACTTGCGCGCTGTGCGCTTAATCCCGAAACAATGCAGTCGAAAAAATACTATGTAAAACCTGCTAAAAAGGCTAAAAATATTGCCGTTGTAGGCGGCGGTATCGGCGGTATGGAAGCGGCTATTCTTCTTACCAAGAGAGGCCACAAGGTAGCGATTTATGAAAAGAGCGACCGTCTTGGCGGTGTATTCGTTGCAGCGGCAGCTCCCTCGTTTAAGGAAAAGGACAGAGACCTTATCTCTTGGTACATCCGTGAGGTAGGAAGACTTGGTATAGAAGTAAATCTCGGCACAGAGGTTAAAGACGTTAAGTCTCTGGGAGCTGACGAGATTATCGTTGCTACCGGCGCTACTCCGAAGAATATTCCCATTCCCGGTGTTGAGAACGCTATGGAGGCTTGCGAATATCTTCTCGGCAAAAAAGAGGTTGGCGAGCAGGTAGTTATTGTGGGCGGCGGTCTTACCGGTTGCGAAATTGCTTACGACCTTTACCTCAAGGGCAAGAAGCCCATAGTAGTTGAGATGCAGGACGACCTTATTACCACAAAGGGCGTTTGCCTTGCAAACACCAGCTATCTTCGCGATTTCTTCGAGGCTAACAAAGTTCCCGTTTACCTTGAAACCAGAACTACAAAGATAGAGGCTGACGGTGTTACCGTTTGCACCAAGGACGGCAGTGTTGAAAAGATTCCCGCTGACTCTGTCATTATGTCTGTTGGATACAATCCTGCTCCCATCGCAAAGAAATCGGGCAAGGTTCACGTAATCGGTGACGCTGCGGCTGTGGGTAACCTCAGAACGGTTATCTGGGGCGCTTGGGACGTTGCGATGAAGATATAATAATAAACAAGGAGAAAAAATATGATTTTAACTCAAGAGCAGCAGGCTATTCTTGACGGCTCTAAAGGCGAAACTATGGCGAAGGTTATGAAGACCCTCGTGCTTTACGGTGATGCCTTTGAAGCAGAAAAGCTCGTGCCTATCACTTCAAAATACAATCATCTTGTAACTTCATTCGGTCTTAAGGTTATGTCTCCGGTTTACGACCTTATGCAGAAGCTTATTGATGCGGGAGTTGCTTCGGAACAGAAATTCTCGGTTGACCCAAGACCTACCGACAAAAACGTTCCTGCAAACCTTCTGCAAAACCTTGTTTTCAACAAGTTTATGTACTCAAAGCAGGATTTCTACGAGAATCAGCTTGAAAAGCTCGGTCTTATAGACGACAAGGCATTTACCTGCGCTTGCTATATGGATGAAGTCGGCAACAAGCCGAAACGCGGCGAGGTGCTTTCCTGGGCAGAATCCTCTGCGGTGGTTTACGCAAACTCCGTGCTTGGAGCAAGATGTAACAGAAACTCCGGAATTATTGATATTATGGGCTCTATCGTTGGTTTCGTTCCCTATTTCGGACTTCTCACAGACGAAGGAAGAAAGGCTTCTTGGATCGTAAAGATAGAAACCTCAAAGAAGCCCGAGGCTCAACTTTTAGGCTCGGCTATCGGTATGAAGGTTATGGAGGACGTTCCTTATATCGTAGGACTTGACAAATGGCTTGGAGAAGAGCTTGACGATGCAACCTGCACCTATCTTAAGGACTTCGGCGCGGCAACGGCATCTAACGGCGCGGTTGGTCTTTACCATATCGAAAATCTCACCCCCGAGGCAAAGGATATGGGCAAGGAGCTTATTCTTGAGGGCGCAAGAGAATACGTTATCGACGATGCGGAGCTTGAAAGAGTCAAGGCATCCTACCCTGTTATCTGGAAGAATCCCGACGCTTCCCCCAAGCTTTGCTTTATGGGATGTCCTCATATGTCCCTTGAACAGCTTAAATCCTGGACTGATAAGGTTGAAGCGGCACTTAAAGAAGCGGGTAACAAAAAGGTGCTTATTCCCACCGTATTTACCGCAGCTCCCGGCGTACTTGAAACCTTTAACAAGACGGAATATGCCGAAAGACTTAAAAAGTGCGGCGTAGTTACCTCTTACATCTGCCCTCTTATGTATATGAACAACCCTCTTTGCAAGAAGATGCCGGTTATCACTTCGTCGAACAAGCTTCGTACCTACACTACGGCAAAATATATGACCGACGATGAAATTCTTGCGGCTATAACCAAAGGAGGTAAATGAAAATGAAACAGTTTAAAGGAAGAGTAGTTACCCCCGGTCAGGTTACCGCAGAGGCGGTAGTTACCACCCAAGGCTTTAATACCCTTGCTTCGCTGCAAATGGCGCTTCAGTTTGGTGACAAGCAGGTAAAGTGCGGTGACCAGAACAACGAGGAGCTTTACGGCAAGCCTCTTATAAACAAGGCTCTCTGTCTTCCCCAGACCATAGGCTCAACCACAGGCGGCATGGTTCTTTACTGTGCCTGCGCTCTGGAAAAGAATCCAGCTTGTCTGCTTTTTGCTAACCATATTGATTCACTTGCGGCGGCAGGCGCTGTACTTGCAAGCGTTTGGGTAGACAAGGTTACTATGCCGGTTGTAGATTGCCTTGGCGACGAATTTATAAATTACGTTAAGGACGGTATGAAAATAACCGTTGCGGAAGACGGCACTGTTACGGTAGAAGAATAATTTGCGGTGGGTTTATGGAGTTTTAAAAGCTCCCTACCCCTCAAAAATCTTTATAAAACAAGATAAAAATGCGATGCGTAAGATTTTAACGCATCGCATTTTTTGTATTAAAGTTCGGGTTTGTCGAGAAATTCCACGGTAAGACTGTCTGTTTTATCCGATTCAAAGACTATTATCTCGTTTTCACCTTTTTTAAGTATGGGTGCCGGAACGTAGAGGGTTTTCTGCGGGCCTGCGGGGTTAAAATATCTTCCGATATTGAAGCCGTTTATTACAACGAATCCCTTTGTAAAGCCGTCAAGCTTTATGAAGGTGTCGCAAGGCTCGCCCTCTATCTCAAAGCAGCCGCGAAGAAATGCGGGAGAGCTTATATCGCCGCAGACATCGGTAAAATCAAGAGCCGAAAGGTCGTCCATAGTGAGACGGTAAGCCTGCCAACCATAGTGATTTCTTATTTTGTTATAGCGTACTCCGAAAACGCCCTTACGGTCAACAAGCTTTTGTCCGTAGTTGACTCTTCCCATATTCTCGCAAAGAATATCAAAGGAGTATTTCTCTCCGTAGGGGAAGCGTACCTTGAGCTTTTCTTCATCCGAGGGCATATTCCATCTCTCGTAGGTTGCCTTGCTTTCACCGTTTATAAATATCTGCGCTCTGTCGTGCACGTCCTCGATATCAAGGCTCAATTCTTCGCCCGAACCTATCATTTCGGTACGGTAAAGAATATAGCCGTAGCCCTGGTCAAGCTGCTCCATAAATTTCGGCTCTGCAAGTTCGACGGGCGAGGCAAGTTTTTCGAGATTTTCAAAGAGAAGCGCTCTTTTTGTAAACTTTACTTTACCGTATGCCGCTTTTTCGCTTTCTTTTGCGGTAAGTAGAGGGAGATTCTCCTTGCCGAAATACTTACCGATTATATCCCTTATATGATAGTAAAACTCGGTTCTGTCACCTGCTTCGTTAAGGGGCGCAAAGTAGTCGTAGCTTGTTACGGTCGGCTCGAATTTCTCCGAATAATTTGCTCCGTTCATAAAGCCGAAGTTAGTTCCGCCATGGAACATATAGATGCTGAAAGAACCGTCAACCTCAAAGAACTCCTCAAAGTCCTTTGCAAGAGCTTTAGGATCTCTGGTATGGTGCTCTTCATGCCAATGGTCAAACCAGCCGCACCAATACTCTCCGCACATAGCAGGCTGATTTGGACGGTAGGAACGAAGCGCTGTGAGCTGCTCGTAAGGCTTTGAGCCGAAGTTTGCAACCGCAAGATATTCGTCAAGCGGGCCGCCCTGCATCATCCAACCCGTAATTCCGTCGCTTGTGAAATACATACAATCCATTTCAAGCTCACGGTAAAGGTCGGCTATGGCACGCATATATTTTTTATCGTCACCGTAGCTTCCGTACTCGTTTTCTATCTGGAGCATTATAATGCTTCCGCCTTTTGACGCAAGGTGAGGACGAAGCTCATCAAAGAGTCTTGTGTAAAATCTTCTTACCTTGGAAAGATAAACCTCGTCGTAGGCTCTGAGCGTAATATTTTCGTATTTGAGAAGCCACCAAGGAAATCCGCCGAACTCCCACTCGGCACAGATGTACGGACCGGGACGGATTATTACGTTAAGTCCAAGCTCTTCGCAAATCGTAAGGTAGGCGTCAATATCGAGGTTTCCCTCAAAGACGAACTTCCCCTCCTCAGGCTCGTGGGCATTCCAGGCAATATAGGTTTCAAGAGTATTAAGGCCGCATTCCTTGAGCTTTAGGAGTCTGTCACGCCAATATTCTCTTGGTATTCTGAAATAATGCATAGCTCCCGACATAATTTTATAGGGTTTGCCATCCATTAAAAAGTCTTTTTCATTATAAGTAAGCTTTGGCATCAGATGTTCTCCTAAAAACAAGATTTGGATACATTATATACAAAAAGCGAGGATATGTCAATGGACAAAAACGAGTTCGTTTAAAAAGTACAAAAAGTCAGTTAAATAGTTCAAATCTTATTTTTCGCAAACAAGTATCCCTTTTTCCTCTTTCACGGGCATAAAAACGGCTTCCTCGGAAAGTCCCGTACTTAAATCGTTGGGCGAGTGTACCGAAAGATATTTTATTCCCTCTTTTGAGCTAAAGAGCATTCCGTGACCGCCATCGTATTTTCCGCTTATTTCCTTGGAAAACAGCGGCTCTTCAAACTGAATCCATTCGCCGTCTACCCTGCCGTCAGAGCTTTCGGCAATTCCAACACGGTATTCACCGTTAAAGCTATTCGACCAGAGCATCTGCAATTTTCCCTCGCTTGTTTTATAAAGGAAGCAGCCGTCGGTAACCTGGATATTTGCCCAGGGAGCATCATCGGCTCTGAAAAGCTCCACCGGCTCGGAGATGAAGTGGGTTAAATCATCGGAAAGCTTTGCGGCATTCATTCTGCCGATGCCATCGTCGGTTGAAGTCCATTCGTGAACGAAAACCATCCACGGCTGACCGTTATCGTCAACCCAAAACGTTCCGTCAATTGAATCCCAATCGGCAGGCGTTATATGTCCGTTTGTTATTTCAACGAAAGGGCCTTCGGGGGATGAGGATTTCAAAATTGAACAGCCTCTGTGCTCTGTCGCAGAGGAATAGTATGATGCAAACATATAGTAATGCTCTTTATATTTATGAACCTCGGGTGCCCAAAAATTTTTCTCGGCATTTTCGGGGGTGATATATACTCTGTCTAATTTTTCCCATTTTCCGAAAAGCGAATCACCTTTGTAGCAGCCCCATTCGGAGTCTATCCACCCGCCTTTACTGACGTCTGTACCGTAAACGTAATAGATGTCGTCCTCAACGAGAACAAAGGGATCGCGTAAAGATTTTATACCTGTTTCTATCATAACTGTCTGTCCTTTTTCAAGTAGTTTTTACATTTCATCGACCTAATTATAAATCAACAAACAACAAAAATCAATAGATAAAATTGCATTTTTAATACACAAAACTGCAGTTAGATAAAAGCAAATAATGCCAACCCTTACATTACTTGCATTTGACAAAGCAAAGGGATTTTGGTATAATATTTACGAAAGAGAAATATTAGGTTCGGTTTCCTTGGGCAGCTAGTTCCTTTTGCTGCCTTTTTTATTTTTCTTTCGCAAAACAAAAGAAAGGCGGTGCGTTTGATGAAATTTAAAAAGATAACAACGCAACTCTTCTTGGTTTTTTCACTTCTATCCATTCTTTCCATAACAGCATTTGCAGAAAGCACACATACCGTAAGGCAGGGCGACAGCCTTTGGAAAATAGCCGTACAGTACAAGGTCGGTCTTTCCGAAATAAAAGAGGCTAACCCGGGAATAAAAAATTACGACCTTATATATCCCGGAGACAAAATAAACATTCCCGCAAAGGATACCGCAGCAAGCTCATACGAAAGCGAGGTTGTACGGCTTGTAAATGTTGAAAGACAGAAAAACGGTCTTGCGCCTCTTAAAGAGGATTGGCAGCTTTCCCGAGTTGCCCGTTATAAATCTCAGGATATGAAAGACAAAGGTTACTTCTCCCACACAAGTCCCACCTACGGCTCACCCTTTCAGATGATGAAGAGCTTCGGTATCTCATACAGAAGTGCCGGTGAAAACATAGCAAAAGGGCAATCGACTCCTGCCGCAGTTGTCAACGCCTGGATGAATTCCTCGGGGCACAGAGCTAATATTTTAAGCAAAAGCTTCACTCACATAGGCGTAGGATATGTCAGCGGAGGACATTATTGGACACAGATGTTTATTTCAAAATAAGAGATTGCTTTGGGGGAACTTTTTGCAAAAAGTTCCCCCTGCCCCTCAAAAACTCTTATAAAAAAAAATAAAATTCGGTAGATAGCAATCTGCGTCGACCCAAGCCGAATGGCACTCAAAAAGGCTCACATAAAAGTGAGCCTTTTTGAGTCTGTGCTGATATTTGGCATAAAAGAACTGCTGAAGATTGGTGCAGAAGCGCAAGGTGTGAGTGAAGCCGTATTATCATACGGCGATTGAACAGCTTGGCGCTAAAAAAGACTCGCATTTCTGCGAGTCTTTTGAAAATCATATTATGCCTTGCGTAATAGGAAGCTTAAAGAATTGTGCAGAAATGCAAGGAATTATTGAAGCTGTATATCAATACAGCGATAGAATTGCTTGGCATTAAAAAAGACTCGCATTTCTGCGAGTCTTTTTGGTCTGTGCATAATTCCCCCAAGCTGACGAATTTAGTTTAGGGAAGATGTCGCCAAAATTACCCGAAGGCGTATTTCCATACGTCGAGCGGTAATTTAGACGGCAAAAAGGACTCGTGTGACGCGAGTCCTTTGATGTTGCCAAAATAAATTTGTCAGAAATTATGCAAGTGTAACTTGCGTAAGAGGACAAAGTTGATTTTAGAATAGAACACGCACCCGAAGGGTGAAGGCGTAGTTGCCTACGTCGATCCCGACGGGTGCGCGTTATATTCAAAAGCTACGAAGTAATCTTACGCAAGTTCTGCGAAATACTTAATAGTACGAACCATCTGGCTGGTGTAGGAGTTCTCGTTGTCGTACCAAGAAACAACCTGTACCTGATAGGTATCCTCGTCGATCTTTGCAACCATGGTCTGAGTTGCATCGAAGAGAGAACCGTAGGTGATACCGATTACGTCAGAGGAAACGATCTCGTCGGTGTTGTAGCCGAAGGACTCGGTAGCAGCAGCCTTCATTGCAGCGTTGATGCCGTCCTTGGTGATGTCCTTACCCTTAACAACTGCGATAAGGATAGTGGTAGAACCGGTGCAGGTAGGAACTCTCTGAGCAGCACCGATGAGCTTGCCGTTGAGCTCGGGAATTACAAGGCCGATAGCCTTTGCAGCGCCGGTGGAGTTAGGAACGATGTTCTGTGCGCCTGCTCTTGCACGTCTGAGATCGCCCTTTCTGTGAGGTCCGTCAAGAATCATCTGGTCACCGGTGTAAGCGTGAACGGTGGTCATGATACCGGACTGGATGGGAGCGTAGTCGTTAAGAGCCTTTGCCATAGGAGCAAGGCAGTTGGTGGTGCAGGAAGCTGCGGAGATGATCTGATCGTCAGCAGTAAGAGTATCGTTGTTTACACCGAAAACGATTGTCTTGAGGTCGTTGCCTGCGGGAGCAGAGATAACAACCTTCTTTGCGCCTGCCTTAACGTGAGCCATGGACTTGTCCTTAGAGCAGTAGAAGCCGGTGCACTCAAGAACGATGTCAACCTTGAGCTTCTTCCAGGGGCAGTTAACTGCGTCCTTCTCAGCGTAGATCTTGATTTC